>JACPOL010000003.1 GCA_016185065.1 Chlamydiales bacterium | reverse complement strand
CGTCTCGAGTTGCGGGGCCCCTTTCGCGTCCAGTCGCAGGGCTAGGCAAAGAGTTTGAAGAGAAAGGTCTTCAGTCTCTTTATCTACAACTGCGACTGGACGCGAAAGGGACCCACGACGAAGGAAGTGGGATGAGCGCCTCGAGCAGCCGACCGATGCATATCGCACAGCAAAATTGCACCCGCAGGAGAGCGCGGCGAGCGCGCCAACGGGGTAGTACTATGTACACCCCTTCTCCGAGGACGCGATTTGGCAAAGCGAGATGCAGCGCAAGAGGGTCGCGGGGAGGCCCCGAGAGAAAGCGAAGCTTTCTCCTGGCCTACCCGACATGTCTATTCAACCAACAAGTACATTAAAGACGCTGTTCTATTGGTTAGAATTCGGCGTTGCCGAGGAAGCGGGGGAAGGGGATGACGTCGCGGATGTTCTCCATGCCGGTAATGAAGAGAACGAGGCGTTCGAATCCTACGCCGAAGCCCGCGTGCGGCACGGTTCCATACTGACGGAGCTGTAGATACCACCAGTAGTCCTCTGGCTTCAGGCCGAAGTCGATGATCTTCTGCTTAAGAACATCGAGGCGCTCTTCTCTCTGCGCACCTCCGATGAGCTCTCCGATTTTTGGGACGAGAACGTCCATAGCAGCGACTGTCTTGCCATCCTCGTTTGCACGCATGTAGAAGGCTTTAATCTTAGCTGGGTAGTTGGTCAAAATAACCGGCTTTTTGAAGTGCTCTTCTGCCAAATAGCGCTCGTGCTCGGATTGAAGGTCCATTCCCCACTCAACGCCGAAGGTGAAGCTGCGGCCAGAGCTTTTCAAGATCTCAATCGCTTCTGTGTAGGTCAATCTCACAAATGGCGAAGTGGCCACATGTGTGAGCCTCTCAATGAGCCCCTTTTCAATGAACTGGTCAAAGAACTCGAGGTCCTCCTTGCAGTGTTTGAGCGCATAGTTTGTCACATACTTGAGGTAGCTTTCAGCGCACTCCATGTTGTCGTTCAGATCTGCAAATGCCATCTCTGGCTCGATCATCCAGAACTCTGCGAGGTGCCTCGTTGTATGTGAGGGCTCTGCGCGGAAGGTTGGACCGAAGGTGTAGACATCGGATAGCGCGCACGCGATCGTCTCGCCGTTCAGCTGTCCCGATACGGTTAGGAAGGCGGGTCTTTCGAAGAAGTCTTTTGAAAAATCGAGAGAGCCGTCTGCTAGGCGCGCAGGCTTATGCAGGTCGAGGCTTGTAACGGCGAACTGCTTGCCTCCTCCTTCGCAATCGGAGGCTGTGATAATTGGCGTATGAACGTAGAGGAAGCCCTTCTCTTGAAAGAAGTTGTGGGTTGCAGTTGCAAGAGCGTTTCGTACGCGAAGGACCGCTCCCTGCGTGTTTGTGCGAGGACGCAGGTGTGCAATGGTTCGTAGAAACTCAAATGAGTGCCGCTTCTTCTGAAGGGGATACTCCTCGGCGCTGCAGGTTCCAAAGAGTTCAACTTTACTAGCTTTGATCTCCCACTTCTGCTTGCCCCCAGGACTCTCAACAAGTGTGCCCGTTACGGCAACAGATGCGCCTGTTGTGAGGCTTGGTAGCAGCTCGCTATAACCGGGCAGGCTGCTCTCTATGATGATCTGCAAAGAGGAGAGGGTAGAGCCATCATTGAGCTCGAGAAAGGCAAAGCTTTTCTGTTCTCGAACGGTTCTAATCCAGCCGCATACCGTAAGGGTCTTACCTAGGTCGGCCTTGTCGATCATTCTGATTTTAGTGTGCTTCATGAACCTATCCGCAAATAATAAGTTTTAGAGTTTTGATGGATTTTTCGTCAGATTTTTGTGCTGCTTCGCAGGACATACTTAAACAGGTAGACCAAGAAGCAGCACGAAAATATGGCGAAAAAGGCGCAAAAGGCAAAAATTTAGAATTTGCGTATGGGTTCATCTTGCAAAATCTCTTAGCAGTTGAATTTCATCTTTCCAAGCGGATGGACCGAGTGGGGTTTCTAAATATTTTGGCAGGTCTCGCATGTCTGGGTGGGTCATCATCGTCTTAAAGCACTCCATGCCGATCTCGCCCTTGCCAAGCTGTTCATGTCGGTCTCTGCGTGATGCCAGAGGTTTCATCGAGTCGTTTACATGAAACGCATAGAGGTGCTTAAGGCCGACGGTGCGGTCGAACTCTTTAAGAGTCTCATCCCACCCTTTTTTAGTGCGGATGTCGTAGCCTGCGGAGAAGATGTGGCAGGTGTCGATGCAGACGCCGACCGGCACTTTCTTATGCACGCGTTCGATAATGTAGGCCAGCTGTTCAAATCTGTGGCCAACAGAGGAGCCCTGACCTGCAGTGGCTTCCAAAAGAACGCGTGTGGAGCCTTTTGCGAGGAGCTTCTCCATTTCAAGAAGACTCTCGCTGATCGTATCCAAACACTCTTCGACTGTACCTTCAAGCGCCGCACCAGGATGAAAATTGAGGTAGGTGATCTTCAGCAGATGGCAGCGCTCAATCTCCTGTTCAAAAGCTTTGCGGCTCTTATGAAGGCTCTCTTTACTTGGCGAACCCAGATTGATGAGGTAGCTGTCGTGGCTCATGATCTTTTTAAGGCCGGTCTCATCAAGAGTTTTAAACCAGAGTTTTACTTCTTCTTCGGGGATAGGCCTTCCCGCCCACTGCCTCTGGTTGCTAGTAAAAATTTGAACTGTCGTGGCTCCAATCTCTTGACCTTCCAGAAGCGCCTTATGAACTCCACCTGCAATGGAGGTGTGGGCGCCGATTAAAAGCTCGTCCGCTGGGGTTTTTTTCATAAATAGTGTTCCCAAAAAAGCGAAATTGTAGGAGAAAAGAGGCAACATTACAAGTCCAATGAAAGACGACCATCACTCCTCACCAGTCTTTAAATCGGCAGTCCGCTTTCTGAGCGGAACGCTCTTGAGCCGTCTTACGGGTCTTGTGCGCGATCTTTCGATGGCCTGGTGCTTTGGTAGCCATCCAGCTGTCGCAGCTTTTATGGTTGCCTTTCGATTCTCTAACCTCATCAGACGCCTCTTCGGTGAAGGACAGATGTCGAACGGATTTATTCCTCATTTTGAGACGCTGAGAGCCTCTTCAGAAGAGAGTGGAGCGCGCTTCTTCCGCGATCTTTTTTCCACGCTTGGTCTTACCCTTGCTCTTGTCATTCTCGGCATAGAAGCTGGTCTCTTCGGGTGGCTTCAAATAGGGGTGGGAGAGGATACGGCAGAAATTCTTAGACTCACGATGCTGATGCTACCGGGCATTTTATTTATCTGCCTGTTTGGGCTTGGTGCTGCGCTCATGCAGTGTGAGAAACAGTTCTTTCTTTCGGGATTTGCCCCCGCTGCTTTTAACGCGGTCTGGATCGCGGCCGTCTGGTGGTTAAAGGGGAGCTCTCCGGAGAGCGCAATGGGCCCTCTTTCCATTGCAATTGTCGTTGCATTTTTCATGCAGTGGCTTATGACGGCGCCCAAGACATTTGGGTTTTTTAAAAGAGCCCTGCCTATCAAGGAGTTCTTTCGACCAGTTCTCTTTTCTCCTGAGGTCCGTAAAGTTGTTGCCCCCTTTCTTCTGGGCGCTGTCGGCATTGGCGCGGTTCAGATAAATAGCGCTCTGGATACTCTTTTTGCAAGAGCTGCTTCTCTTGAGGGCCCAGCCTATCTCTGGTATGCGATTCGCATTCAGCAGCTTCCGCTTGCTCTTTTTGGCATCGCTCTCTCGTCTGCGCTTCTGCCTCCGCTCTCACGTGCAGGTCAAGCTGGAGAGTGGGAGAGGTTTCGCACTCTTCTGCACTCAGCCCTCACGCGCAGTTTAAGTTTTATTCTTCCTTCCATGGCGGCTCTACTTGTGGGCGGCGCTGCAACGATCAATCTGCTGTATGGACATGGGGATTTCTCTCAGATGGCAACTCTCGAGACCCTTCTCTGTCTTTGGGGATATGCTGTGGGACTTCTTCCCGCCGTTTTTATTCTTCTCTTCGCTCCGGCTTTTTATGCGCAGAAGGATTTTAAGACCCCGACTCGCGCGGCTCTTATCTCCGTTGTCGTGAATGTGACGTTGAATGCTCTTCTGGTATTTGTATTTGGTTGGGGAGCTGCAAGTATTGCGGTTGCAACGAGCGTCTCTGCGCTGTGTAACTTCCTCTATCTACAGAAAAAACTCCAGCCGAGGACAGGTGTGGTTTTGGATAGTGTGTTTGCCGGCAGTACGGCAAGAATAGGTCTTTCGACGCTCTCTGCTACAGCTTTAACGCTCGTGATCGGTCGTCTATTTTTTGCAGACCCAACGCTAGACATATTTTTGGGAAGAGAAGCCCTCTTCTCGCGCCATATACCCGACCAAGCTCTACACTTTACCTGCCTCGCTTCTCTCTTTCTCGTCTCGCTCTTCATCGCAGCTCGACTCTTCCAAGCCACAGAACTTCTCTCTCTCATTCCCAAAAGAAGAAGGCCTTCGGCCTAGCGGGCTCTTTATTCTTCGAGGGAGGCCCACTTGAAGTCGAGCTGATTGAGCTCGGAGACGTAGACGTTCTTAAGTTGGGATTTTTTGGAGTAGCAGATCGAAGTGAAGTAGATTGGAATCACCGGCATCTCATCCATTAGAAGCTTTTCAGCTTGGAAGAAGATGTGAAGACGCTTCTGTGCATCGGGCTCAACCTCGGCCTCATCCAGCAGGCGCTGATAGGTGGGACTCTCCCAGCGAGACATGTTGATTCCATCGCCGCGTATGCGGAAGGTTTGCATGATGTAGATAGGGTCGCGCAGCCAAGAGTTCCAGCCCATTCCCCCTAACTGATAGTTGCCGCTAACTAGATTCTGGTAGTGGACCTTCCACTCTTCTTGCTGAAGTTTAATCTCAATTCCAAGCGCTTTCTGCCACTGTTCTTGAACGACGAGGGCTGTCTGCTGGTGGTATTCGCTCGAGTTGTAGCTCAGGACGATCGGCCCGAGCTCTTCTTTTGTGATTCCAAGCTCCTTTAAGCCTTCAGCTAGAAGAGTGCGCGCCTCTTCCAGATTGTTATCGGAGAAGTGTTCAGAAGGGTGGATCCCCAGATTTTTAGGCAGCACTCCCAATGCGGGCTCTTCGCCAGTCTGAAGAATGTGGTCTGTGATCTCTTTTCTATTAATCGCGTAGGCGAAGGCCTTTCTAATCTTCTTGTTGGTGAAGGGGAAAGCTTCGGTGTTGATGAAGTACCAGTAGACTCCCATCGAGGGAACAGAGGTGAGCTCTTTACGTGTTTTTAGCGAAGGGATCGCATCCAGTGGAAGTCTGGAGAGAGGTTTGCCCACCCATGCTAGCTGCCCCTTTTCAAACATGCTGAGCTCGGTGGTTGGGTCCTTAACGATAGCGATCCTGATCCCAGGTAGGTTCACATTTTTTTGATCCCAGTAGGCGGGATTTTTGATGAGAACAAGCTCATCGTTCTGCTTATGCTTTTCAAGAGTGAATGGGCCGCTGCTGATAAAGGAAGGTCCGACTTCATTGATCCAGTCAGGATTCTTCTGGTCTAGAGAGGCGTTGATAGGGAAGAAAGAGGATGTTGCAACCGCCTCTAAAAAGTAGGCGGTAGGATGCTCGAGCTCAACCACAAATGTTTTTGCATCAACTGCTCTTATTCCAAGTTCTTCAGCGCTCTTCTCTTTTTTTAAGAAGCCGCGCACATTTTTAATTGGATAGAAGTTCTGTATCGACAGACTTTTGCTAGTGTCGGTAATCGCCCTCTTCCAAGAGTACTCAAAATCGTAGGCCGTAATCGGTTCTCCATTCGACCAGTTGCAGTCTCGAAGGGTGAAGGTATAGGTCTTCATGTTGCCCGAGATCTTGTAGCTCTTGGCGAGAGAAGGAACAAGCTTCCCCTGAAGATCAAAGGTCATGAGCCCCTCGAAGAGCATCTTAATAACCAGCTGCGACTTATCGTCGATACCGATTCTTGGATCTAGAGAGCGGATCTCGGTGCCGAAGCTGATGGGAAGAAGCTTGGCCTGCTCCATTTTGGAGACAGGAGGATGTTTCTCTTTACTGCCACAAGCTGCAAGCAGTAGAAGAGGAGTAAAAAGAAGAATGGTTAGAAGAGCTTTCATTGAAATCTACTCAAAACATAAACTTTTCAGGACGCGAGGTTATAAAATAGGTGAAATAACTATTTAAATAAATCTTTTTTGTCTTTTTAATGGTTGTCTACTCTCTTTAGCGCGACAGACATGACTAGACAGATGAATACGACACCGCCACTTGCAGCTTTGTCAGAAGAGAAGACTCCTCACTGCTTTCGCTGGAGGATTCAACCTCAATTCGGTAGCCATCAGAACTCTCCTGCTATCGCCTCGTATGTTCGTGTTTTTGAAGAGCTCATCGATGAGCTCATGCCAAAAGGGGCCTGTTTCGAGGATGAGAAGGAGCTGCTTGCGTGGATCCAGGAGTCGATACCTCTAGTTAAGTGGGAGACCCCCGAAGCTCCTCCCGGGATCTTCTCTCTTGTCGTCTTCTGCCAAGCCGCAAAGCTCTATAAAACAGAAACTCTTCTGCTCCAATACTTGCAGAATCGGCTCGTCCCGCATAAAGAGATCAGTATTCTCTCGGCTCAGCACCTCTACTTTCATTTTACGCGCCTTCCGAATGAGAACTTTCTGGTGCTACAGGTGCGTGTTCTGATCGAAGATTCGATGCAGCTCAACCACTTGGCGAATAACGCTTCACTTCTGGCCAAAGAGCTCAAACTTGCGCTTACAGCTGCCCACTTTGCACGTGACTTCTTGGAGGTGAAGACTCTTTCAGAAGATTTCAAAACGACGTTGATCTTTGAAGATCTAACGCGGCTGCAGAAGAAGTTTCCCCACCTCTTCGATCGCGCCCTCTTTGTCGAGCTTAGAAAGATGCTCGCTCTTTCTACGAAGGAGTTCTTGGAGAGCAGATCCTCTAGACATCTTGCCAAAATTCTCTCTGCGCACAATGTGATGCGAAAGATAATCACCAGAACAGCAGCTCTCTTTCCTCAGGAGAGGCATCTCCAGCTGCGCCTAAGCCAGACGCGGTTGCAGTTCCTTTTTGGAACGAAATCAGTGGTCGGTCTGATGATCGGGATCTACCTGCTCGACAAGTATGAGTTTTTTGAGGAGAAGCACATTCTGCTCGCTGTTCAGAAGATCATTCCCGATGCGCAATCTGTGAAGGGCTCTTTTTACGACTGCCACTCGCCTCACGATATGATCAGAACCCTCTATCTAGAGATTGAGAAGAGAGATGGAGAGCCCATTACGCTGCAAGAGAGGGGCCTTCTGAAGAGGCAGCTTCCTCATGAGCTTAAGGGCAGCGTCGAGAAGGTAATTCCAGCTGTCTTCATGATGCGAAATGAAGAGGAGATCATGAAGAACATCCTGATCTTAAGTCAGGAGCTCAAGTATTTTTCCGATCTTCCTCAAGTCATGATCAACCTCGAACAGCAGTCTGGAAGCGATCTCATCTTTACTGTCGTTCTGGTTCGCCTCCTTGGTAAGGATATAGAGTCTCTCGAACGTCTTTTTGATGATGCAAAAATTGGAGTTGAAGTTACCGTTGATCGAGTGCAGATCGTCGGCTATTTAAGAAAAAAATATCCGAAGGAGGCGAGCACCTTCCGTCTCCGTATACCCAAAGAGCCCTCGATTCTTCGTGCCGACTCCTCCGTGAACTTCTATCTCGCTAGGCTCAAGGTGATGCACATTTTGAACCAGACCGTTGGAGAGGTGCGCGACTACAATGGCGGCATGATCCTTCAGCAGGTCGAGCAGTTCTCGCAGCTTAAGCAGGCTTTTCCAGAGACCTCGCTACGCCACCCCGACCTTCTAGAAGACTTTTTCTATGCACTCACCCCGATTGAAGTGCAAGCGACCCTTCCTCTCGAGCAGCTGCATGCTCTTTTTAGATTGCTGCTTGAATCAATTGGAGAGGAGCTTCCAAAACGAGAGAGCTATGTCCTTAAAGTCCAGCAGAAGGAGGAGAATCTTTTTCTTCTCATCCGCGCAAGAGAGCCCTCATATAGAGAGCAGATCCAGCGCAGTTTAAGCGCGCTCGAACTCTTTCCCAAATCACTCAGCTCAACGCATGTCGATATTCAAGGATCCTACTGCAGCGGTTTCATCTACGACTGCACAGATATAGAGCAGCAGCGCAAATTTTTGGAAACCTTCCAGCAGACAATGCGCACATGGCAGGAGAAGATCTGCAGCGAACAGATCCTTCGCCTAAGCTACCTCTACTTCCCCCTTTCTCTAGATCCACGCATCGGAGGTGACGAGGATTCTGAGCGCCTTCTAGAGCTTATGTTTGAAGGCCTCATGAGGATGGGAGGAGATGGAAAGCCCTCCTGTGCACTTGCTAAAACCTATGAGGTTTCAGCGGATGGACGCCACTACACATTTAAGCTGAGAGAGACCTTTTGGACGAATGGCGATCCCGTCACAGCTTACGATTTTGAATATGCGTGGAAAAAAGTTTTAACACCCGACTTCTCTACCCCCTTCGTTTATCTCTTCTATCCCATCAAAAATGCAAAAAATGCCAAAGAGGGAAGAGTCCCGCTTAGTGAAGTCGGTGTAAAAGTCGTTGATGAACGCACGATTGTTGTGGAGCTCGAACACCCAGCCCCCTATTTTCTTGAGCTGACAGCCTTTACAATCTACGCCCCAGTGAATCGGCAGATCGATAGAATTCACCCCAACTGGGCCGATCAAGAGGGAGCAGGTTACGTATGTAACGGCCCCTTCCGCTTAAAGCGAAGGAGCGCAACGCGCGGCTATGAGCTCATCAAAAACCAGCTCTATTGGGATGCTAAACGAGTCTCTATCGAACAGGTGCTCGTCACACAAAATGACAACTACACCTCTCTTCAGATGTTTAAAAATGATGAGATCGACTGGCTCGGTAGGCCCTTAAGAACCTGGAGCTCCTCATTTGAGTCTGGCTGTCCAGAGGAGGTCGAGTGCTGTTCTACACCTCGTATCTTCTGGTATGTATTCAACGTTAAACGCTTTCCTTTTAACCACACTAAGATCAGGCGAGCATTTGCCTATGCCCTCGATCGTAAATCGATTATTGAAGAGCTAAGACACCTAGGCTCCAAACCAGCCGTAACGCCCTTGCCGCTTGCCCACACACAACTCCTCGATCAGGGAATTGCCGATGGTGATAAAGCGCGTGCGACCGCACTGTTTGAAGAGGCGCTTCATGAGCTTGGCCTAAAGAAGGAAGAGTTCCCCGTGATTACCCTCATTCGCACGAAGGGGGGTGTCAGTGAAAAGAGCGCCGATCTCGTTGCTGAGCAGTGGAAACAGCTATTTGGCATCAGGTGCAGAGTGGAAAGTTATGAATGGAATACGATCTTTAATCGAATGACTCAGGGCGATTTTCAGATTGGCGGTATGGGGTGGAAGTCGTGGATCAATGACCCGATCTACACTTTAAATGCCTTCCGCTACGCCTCTGAGAAGGTCAACTTTGCCAAGTGGGAAGATGAGAAGTATCAGAGATGCCTAGATGCCGCAGATAAAGAGGTCGATCCAAAGAGACGTCTAGAACACCTGCGCGCTGCAGAGGAGATTCTGCTACAAGAGATGCCGGTTCTTCCTATCTACTACGAGGTGCAGCAGTTTAAACGCAAACCGCGGCTCAAAGTGGCTGTGAACACACTTACTGGACATGTGGACTTCTCAACCGCAACAATAGAGCCTGGTCCAACAATCTGATTTTTTTTCAACTTTCGAGAATTTTTTAAAATTTTTCTTGCCTTAATATTTTTTTATTACATAATCCTTCCCGATTCTCGATGAACCGCCGCACAAAACAGAACGTGCGCTTTGTTGAGAACCTCTGGGCAAGCCAGAGGAATAATTGTGAGTAGAGAATGACCTTATATAGGAGGTTATCAATGTCTGGAGCTCTAAATAGAAGTTCTTTATCTCTTTCTGAGATGACATGGGTATCGCAAAAAGTAGCAGAGATCAAGCAGCACGCTGCTTGGAATGAAAAGATCGACGAAGTAGGAAGCGAAAGGATGCTGCTCAATGAAGCTCCTTTTACTTTTGTTTTCCGTCCTGGTAAGGATATGTATCACTACTTCCTTTCCTACGTAGAAGCCGATGGAACAATTCATCATAAGCAGATCAGAATCGAGCTTTCCGCAAACGGATGGATCTACCGCAATGGTGGAAGCTGCATCCGCGAGCGTATTGAAGACCTCGTTCCGGTAGCTATCCACACCGCACCGGAGTTATGCAGACCATATCGAGTTCTGAGAGCGCCAATCTTTTCAATGAACTAATCTGTTCAATCTGGACTCCTGCCTAAACGGCAGGAGTCAGTTTACGGGGAAGAGCTTATTCTTTCTTTGATTGAGCGAAGCGAAATCCCTGGAGTGCGGTGCTTTGCACCGCCTTAATTTTTTACGATCTCACAGATAATTTGATTCGAGAAGAAACCAGGGCGGCGCAGAGCACCGCACTCCAGAGGTAATTGCAAAAATCCCGCTGGTCGCCTTTTGCGCTTTATAGAACTCCTTTCTTTAGAGAGTGTCTGCAAATGCAGACACTCTGTTGGGAAGGAGTTCTTTAAATGCGAGATAAACGGGAAGGTAGGATGTCAGCTTTTTAAGGGCATGAGCCATGCGATGTCACTGTAATTTCTTGAACTGTTCCCACGTTGCCACTGATGTCAGCCCTCATTGTTCCTCCAAAACTATTATCAAGCACATAAGCATTCGAAGTCACGTCACTTGTGTTGTTTTTTAGAGTCACGCATGAGGAGGAGGTGGAAGTTTGATTGATTACTTTAAGAGAGGGTCTTGTAAGACTTTCTGAGTTTTCCCACAGATTATTTGTGATGGTTGCAGTGAGATTGCCTCCAGCTCTAATTCGAAGAAGGGCTATACCAGTTGTAGCTATACTTCCATCTGTATGCGAAAACGTGTTCTGATCGATGAGAATTGCTCCAGTGCCTCCGAAGCCAAATCCTGCTATAGCTCTTCCCACACCAGCAGACCCAATATTAAAGAATCCGTTGTTTGAAATCGTGATAGAATTGAAGTCTCCAAGCGGGATATTTGTAGGGTCGCCAAATTCGATTCCAGTCGTAAACTGCTGTGAGACGGGACTAATGAACTGGTTATTTGCAAAAAGGTAAGTTGCATTGGAAGCTGTGGAAAAGAGGCGAATTCCATCGCAAGAAAAACCCCCACTAACATGAGGATTTGTGATATTAAAGGTATTGTCTACGATTGAAATCTGACCTCCTGTCGTCTTTAAACCTACGATCGAAGATCCCTGTAACGCAACACTCAAGGTCAAATCAAGGGTGTTATTATGAATAGATGTATTGGTAACTCCAGTGCATGAGATCACCTCTAAGATGTTTGTTCCAAGGACATGGAGTCCAGAAATTTCATTATTGTTGGCGCAGGCAATTACAGGAGACGTTAAATTTGTGATTTGAGGGGTGCCACTTGCCTGGGCAGGAATCGTGATCTCTCCTGCAGTAGTGGATAGGTGCTGGTCAATTCCCGCTCCAAAAAGTCTCTGTGCGTTCTTGAGTGTGATTCCTGCACTCATTCCAGTAGAGGTCCCATCACCTGGAAATACATAGATTACATCATTGGAAAAAGAGGCGTTTTGTGCAGCGACGAGAGTGTTGAAAGGCGATTCAAATGTGCCAGCCGAGTGGCTGGTGTTATCGACAAACCAGAAGAAGTAGGGTCGACCTGTGGCAGGATTGATGGCTTTTTCCTTCCTATGTCGTTTATCGACTGGGATGATTTCATTGCGATCTACCCGCTGCAGAGCTCTTCTACTCAACGTGAGTTCCATGCTACAGGAGTTTCCTCTTCTCTGTTTGATCTCTCTTTTTCCTCCAAAGGGAATGATGAGGCTCAGCTGGCCTTGCCCAATCCATTTGAAAACGTTATCGTAAGAGGTATTTCCTTCCAGTCTCACATAGTCAAAAACATCTAAAGCGATGCGCGCTTGCCCGCCCCATGCTGCTCTCCCTTGACCTTCTAAATAGTAAGGGCCTGCAGCAATATAGAGAGGTGCATTTTTAGAGTTATTTACATGAGCTCCAATCTCCGCATTGGCACCTTTCATAGCAAACTCTCGTTTGCCCGCTAATATCATATAATGGCCGTCAAACTCATCGAATTTCGCATTGAAAAAAGAGCTTTTTTTATCTCCAACAGGAAGGTATCCGTTAATGCGAAAGTCCCAAATTTTTCCAAGGGACTCGAGTCCCAGAGAGACTTGATTGTAGTGGTGGCGATTGGTTTTGCGGTAATCGTAATAAGCGTTCACTCCCCAAATGCGCGAAGTAGCCAGATAACGCACTCCAATGCCGGCATTAGCGGCGGGCTTGCCGCTGTTGAATAGATGCCCGCGCAAATCTAGAAAAGGCACCCAAGTGTCTTTCCAAAGGGTTAGAGGAGCGAAAAAACCCTCCAGAGTGGTGTAGCCCTGATTGTACCCCACGCCATTTGCTTCAATATGCCTCATAGTAACACGCATTGGCCGGGGGCTATCTCCACAAGAGGAGGTAGTCTCCTGGGGTCTTTTTTTCGGAAGCATTGTTCCGGCAGGGTGTGACTGTTGATTTGTAGCAATATCTTTGGGGGTGAGAGCAAAGAGGTATCCTCCGCTCCTTGCTCCAGTAATTCGCATATTGGCATGCTCGGCGTACGAGTCATTGTCAGAAGTGGAGAGGTTTTCCTGAGGGGTAGCCGCATCTTCGATTGCTCCAAAGAGCTCGTGGGCATAGAAGCTACCTAAAAAAAGAGAGCAAAGAGCAGCTCGGTGAAGCATACGATGGTCCTTTTTAAAAGGAAAAATTTGACTTTAAATGAAAAATTTATAAGAAAACAAGTTTTTAAAGAACCTTCTCTGATTAGAGGAGGAGGTTGAGGTGGCACTTCTCGAATGAGGTGTGCTCCATGTTGTTTTTGCTCGCCTTCCAGTGGAAAACAAGGCCAGTTGCAAGCGCATCAAATGCGATGATGAGCCAGAAGAGATCCGGAGACCAGTTTCCCAATTGAAATGCGAGGTAAACGGGAAGGTAGGATGTCAGCCAGACCAGGCAGCTTGCCATCATGTGAAATACTGTATTGCAAGCAGCAGAGATCAGGCTGAAGCCGATCGCGTTGATTCCATTGCAGAGAAGAAGAACCCAGATCCAGAGGCAGGAGCGCTGGAGAAGAGCTAGAGTTTCTGGGGATGGGGTATCTGTAAAAAAGAAAGAGAGAAGAAGCTGTGGGAAGAGAAGAAACGGAATTGTGAGAACCGACATGAAAAGGGCGAGTAGAGCAAAAGCCGAACGCCTTAGCTTCTGAATCGTGATATACTCTCTTGCACCGATCAACCTAGAAGCGATCGTCATGATCGCCTGAGCCATCCCCTCATTGATGAATGCGAAGAGGAGGAAGAGAGTCCCTCCCACCGAAAGCACCACCAGAAAATCGCCGCTTTTGAGTGTCACAAGGCGCACAGTGGCGGCCCATGCTGTGAGGATGATGATTCGGCTGATTGCACGCGGAATGCCCACTTGAACGTAGTGCCAGAAGGGCTTCCATCTGAACGAGTACTTATCGGTCCCATACTTTTCGCGATGGCGCTTTTGGAGAAAGATAATGAAGAGAACGGTGCAGAAAGAGCCTTGGGCAATTCCAGTGGCAATTGCTGCGCCCAAAATCCCTTGTGGCGGAAGAACGCCCTCTACTCCAAAGATTAGAAGATAGTCGAGAGCGACATTGATTATCTGGGCGGAGATCGTTGCCAAAAATAGAGCTTTGGTCTTTCCCTCTGCGATGTAAAAAGAGGCGAGTGCTGCGCCCAGAGGAAAGAGGAAGTTAACAAACATCAGACACTGGAAGTAGGTGAGAGCTGGAGTCTCAATTGAAGTGCCTCCCAGAAAGAAAGGCCCTGCAAAGCGGCTTAATGGAAAGGTGATGACCATTGAAAGGAGCGAGAACCAGATCATCTGCCAGACGCACTCACCAATCAGAAGAGAGTTTTTTGCCCCCTTGTGGAAGCCGACAAAGATCTGCGTCATGCTGCTGATGCGCGCGCAGGGAACCTGGAAAAGAGTGCAGAGATAAGCTGCGCTCACGCAGCCTTCAAATGCTTCAAATGAGGAGTGTGCGAGAAAGAGCCTGTCGCAGAAATTCATTAAGCAGCCGGACAGAAGAACAAAGATGAGAGGAACTGAGAGTCTAAATAGTTCTCTAACGCTAGCAGTTGGATATTTCGTCAAAGAGGGCAGGTTCTGTTCAATCAGGTCAGATGACGACATCGAGGATTATCCTAGCTCCAGATAATGAGGTGCAAAAATCTCAATGGAGAGAGTCTGCCATTTTTTTTTTCATAAGAAAAGAAAAATTTTTAAGAGCGCGGTGTTTCTGGGAAAAAAGAAACGGGCAGCACTTAGTGCTGCCCGTAATCGGTTAGATCTTAAAAGAGGTTAGCCTGTGTAAGCTAAGAACTCGCAGACCATAGGAATGTTGATCGGAAGAGGAAGCGGAACCTGATCGGATCCTGGAACAACCAGGAGCTCGCCAGAGAACTTCGTTGGATCTACAGAGAGATACTCAGGCACGCTATTTGCACCGCTCTCCATCGCTTGCTTTACAAGAGCGAGCTGCTGAGACTTCGGCTTAACAGAGATCACCATGCCAGGGCGTACGTTGAATGCTCTGCGGTCGACCTTCTTGCCGTTTACAAGGATGTGTCCGTGAGAGACGAGCTGCTGAGCAGCGAAAATAGTAGGAGCGAGCTTTAAGCGGTAGACGATCGTGTCTAGGCGGCACTCCAAGCTCTGTAGGAACAGCTCAGTCGTGTTGATCGGTGAGCGGAGAGCCTCTTGGTAGTAGCGGAGGAGCTGCTTACGGCTTAGAAGGCCATAGGCTGCTCTGAGCTTCTGCTGCTCGTCGAGCTGAACGCCAAAGTCAGACTTCTTCTTTCGCTTTGCGCCATGCATTCCTGGAGGGCTTGCTTTGTGAAGAAGAGGGTTGCGCGCACGTCCAAAGATGTTTACGCCAAAACGCCTTGCAATACGATTGCGAGGACCTGTATATCGAGCCATTGTTTCTCCTAATATGCTAGATAGGTCTAAGAGTGGCGTCCATGCTAAGATAGCCGATATTTTTTACACAAGAGAAATACCGCTCAGCTTGGATGAAAGAAAAAATTAGAGGCTGTTACGTTAACGGTCGCTTAGACGGTAAATCCTGAATCGGTGAATTCGCAAGGACAGAGATCGTCATCCTCGATGGTTTCCACCCAGATGTTGAGGATCGAGGCGAGAATGCAGTTAAAAGAAGTTTTTAACGAGACGAGAGAGCCAATTTCCATGTCCTCTCTAAAATCAGGAGCCATATCACAACAGGAGAGTGGAGAGAGCATGAGTGCAAAAACCGCCCTGACAACACCTTCAATGAGTGCGAGGAGGGCAAGTATTGGAAAAGAGAAGCCTGCAACTACTTTATGACTTAGATTGTCTGAATCCGCTCGATAGTCGATTACGCACACCGTTAGAAAAGCCGAAAGAGAGACTTCCGCAGTGTAGAAGTCGTTAAATGCCTGGACAAAAGAATCGGGTGGATCGATTTTAGATACCATTAAATCCTCTTAAAATTACAAAAACCTATCCAGAAAGAATCTGGATAGGTTTATAAAAAACTACTTCAGCTTATTCGTACTGCCCGGGGCGGTAATCTGACACTCCGTAAGCTGGCTCATCCATACCACCATGCCCCCTTCCGAGTACTAGCATGTGCACGACTTCCCAGATAGGCATGCGGTCATCAAAAGAAGGAATAATGTTGTCGTACTGAAATCTCTCAGAGGAGAAGCTCACCACTGTACCTACGAGGCAAGTAATGCAGTTTTCAGCTGTGAGAAAAGTTCCTCTAACCGACGCTTGGTAGAGCGCTGTAGGGTTAGTGCCTCGCTCGAAGCTTGCAAGTGCAGCCGGCACGAACAGGATCATTGTGATGAACGTGCGGAAGAGTGTCTCAATAACAGAGAGAATGGCAACAGCTGCGTAGCTGAGAGAGCCGATCACGCGGCGATCCCAGCCCACGCTATCATCTACTCGCATTGCCACAGGCACTTCTTCACGAGCACGAGCTCGTAGAGGTGGTGAATATTCTCCACTTTCCATTAATGGACCGTCACCATCTTCATCATATGATGGACGGTCGCTCTGTGCATACATATCGGGTGATATCATCGAAGAAGCTGCAGCTCCAGCGCCTGCACCACTTCCGCTTGCTCTAGGAAAGGATGGTAAGGATGCTGCAGATGATGAGAGTCTTTGACCAGTAGATGTGTACATGCTAGAAGAGGAACCAGCGGCTGCTGCTGCGGCTGAGCCGGAGGCAGAAGAAGATCTGGAGTGGCTGCTTCCAGCAGCTCTGGATTGGTCTTCAAGATTTAATCTCTCGCGGCTAAAAGGTCTTGGTTGCTGCTGCTGACTTTGTTGTTCTCTTAATGCTGGTCTTTGGCGAGGCTGCTCTGTAGGAGCTGGTCTCTTATTGCGCTCACTTGTGATGTATACGCCCAAGTAGGTGCTTGCTGAAGTGAGGCACGAACCCACAGATCTAAATTCTCGGCTAATCCCTGACATAATAATCTCCGTTTTTTGTTACAAAACTCTGAAGAGTTTATCCTATATTGAGCATTTAAGAAAACATATTTTTAATTTTTATTCTCATTTTTTATTGTTTAATTATTAAATTGTAATTGATTTTATAATGATATTAGCGATTTTAAAATGGAATCTATGCGGTATATTTGTTTTAATTTTTCTTCTCTTTAAGATACTCTCTCTTTCTAAAATGAGGTGACCCATGAACTACTTTGTCCTCGCCTACTACAAATTTACACCTATTGAAGACCCTGCAGCAGAAGTTCTCCGCCACCACGCCTTTTTCCGTGGAGAAGGGGAGGGAGCTCCTCGAAATGAGTATGATGCAAGGGGCCGCATCTACATCTCCAAAGAGGGGATCAACGGCCAGATGAGCGCCTCCATTGAAGCTGCGGAGGCCTACATGCAGTGGATGCGAGCGGATCCGCGTTTTGCAGGGATTGAATTTAAAATTCACCACTACCACGAGCACGCCTTTCCCAGAATGACGGTGAAGGTGCGCCAGCAGCTTGTCGCAATGGATAAGCATGTGCGTCCGGAAGATGGGGGAGAGCACATCTCTGCTGAAAGGTGGAAGAAGATGTTAGAAGAGCGAGACGAGAAGACGCTCATCCTGGATGTGCGCAACGACTACGAGTGGAAGGTGGGGCATTTTGAAGGAGCTGAGCTTCCAAAGCTGGAGACCTTCAGACAATTTCCGGAATTCGCAAAAAGGCTAAAAGAGACCCACTCTACCGAAGAGACGAAGGTGATGATGTACTGCACGGGGGGAATACGCTGCGAACTCTACTCTGCACTACTCAAGGAGGAGGGCTTCTCCAAGGTCTATCAGCTCGATGGAGGAGTCATCAAGTACGGGTTGCAAGAGGGTCAGAAGCACTGGAAAGGAAAGCTCTTTGTCTTCGACGATCGCCTAGCAGTTCCTTTAAACGAGAATGAGAAGGCCGAGGTGATTAGCCACTGCCACAAGTGCGACGCTCTTACAGATGTCTACTACAACTGCGCAAACATGGATTGCAACGAGCTCTTCATCTCCTGTCCAGAGTGTTCAGAGAAGTTAAAGGGGTGCTGCTCTCAGGAGTGTTCAGAGTCTCCGCGCCTTCGTCCTTTCGAGAAGGGAGATCATCCGAAGCCATTCCGCAGAGCACACCACTACGCGACTTCCAATTCAAAAGAGTAGGCTCTGATGTCGGCTCTCACTTTTACGCTGGAGCTTAAAGCAAAGCCGGATTCTCTCCTGATAAAGATCAGCGATGGCGGGCCTAAACGGATTCTCTACCGCGACACGCTGCTTGCTCTTGCAAAGGAGCGCGGGCGCGAAGCGATCCTCTTTCTTGCTGCGGCAAAGTTCAAGAGCGTAGGAATTCTCTCTTCAAGTTCACAAGCCTCTACAACGGGATTAAATGAGATTCTACTTCCTCGAGATCAGATAAGCTCTGCACTCAAACTTCTCGCGTCCGCAGGGGCGCTTATCTGGAAGGGGAAGAGGCTCTTCGTCGATCCCTTCTCGCCAGCGCGCCTGCGCCTCTCTCTCTCTTTTGAAGGAGATGGAGCGTTAAAAGTTGAGGGGGTCGTTCTGGTGGCAGGAAAGGAGAAGCTGGCTTCGGCATGCGAGCTCCTCTTTTCAGACTGGTTTATATCCGATGGTGTTCTGCAATTTTTTCAGCAGAAGATTGAGAGCCGCTGGCTAAAACTCATCTATCCAGAGCCCTCTCTGCTCAGAGGAGAAGAGAAGGAGAAATTCATAGAAGAGGTCGAAGGGGAGGAGATCGAGCTGATCTGGAAGAATGAGCCCCCAGTTGACTACTCTTTTGAAGCGCTTCCATTTCTGGTTTTAAAAGATAGAAGCGGAGGCTTTGCCGATCTCTGGTTCGACTATCCAGCTCAAGGGAAGGTAGCAGCGCATGAGCCTGCCAAAGCCTGGAGAAAGAGGTCTCTTGAACAGAGCTGGGAAAAGGATCTGCTTGAAACGGGCTTTAAGCAGAAGCTGATGGCAAACTCCCACTACTACTGCCCGCTAGATAAGATGAGCGAGAGCTTGTCGTTTCTTCTCGATCTCGGCTGGAAGGTTCTGGATGTTCAAGGGCGCAGACTTGTGAAGCAGACCGATCTTTCGCTTTTTCTCGAAGAGAGACGCGAAGAGGTGGTAGTCCGTGGGCGCCTCTCTTTCGGAGAGGAGAAGATAAATTTGGAAGAGGCGTTAAAGCCTCTCTTGCGGAGAGACTCCTTTCTCGCGCTCTCAGAGCAGACAGTAGGGCTCATCGATCGCGCTCCCATCGAAACTCTCTGTGGCGATCTTTTAACAGAGGAGATCACCTCCGAGGGCATTCACATTAAAAAAAGCCGCGTAGGCCTTCTCGAGCCACTCCTAGATCACCCTTCAGTAGAAAAAAGTGCTGATTTTCTAATTGCGAGAAGTGAGGGCGTTTCAGCTCCTGGCAGCGGCTTCATTGGAATTCTCTATCCCTACCAGCAGGAGGGGCTCAAGTGGCTCTCATCTCTCTTTACACAGGGTTTTTCTGGGCTCTTAGCGGATGAGATGGGACTTGGCAAGACGGTTCAGGTGATTGCGCTTCTCTCCACGCTCGCCGCCCCTTTTCGTGTGCTCATCGTGGTGCCGACATCTCTTCTCTTCAACTGGAAGCGCGAGATAGAAAAGTTTCTGCCAGAGACTACAGTTTATGTTCACTCTGGAGGAGAACGCGCAAAAGATCTGGAAAAACTAGAGAGTTACTCGGTCATTCTCACCTCTTACGCGATCCTGCGTCTGGATGGAGAGCTCCTCCAGAGACTCTCCTGCACCTGCATCGTGCTCGATGAGGCTCAGCAGATTAAAAATCCGGATAGTCAGACGGCGCGGCAGGCTTTTCAACTAAAGGCTCCCTTTCGTCTTGCCATCACGGGCACGCCAATTGAAAACCGCTGGGAGGAGCTCTGGTCTCTCTTCTACTTTCTGATGCCGGAGCTGCTAGGCACACGCCAGATCTTCACAGAGAGCCTGACGCGCGTGCCAGCAAAAGTGAAGAGAAGCCTAAAGCCCTATATTCTTCGACGTCGCAAGGAGGAGGTGGCAAAAGATCTTCCTCCGAAGATCTACCAGCAGGTCTGGATCGATATGCCCGCAGAGCAGAAGGCTCTATACAATGGATGGGCAGCCAAGCAGCGGCTCGGTCTTCTGCAAAAGATCGCAGTAGATGGTTCAAAAGCGCATCGAATGGAGATCCTAGAGGCTATTTTGCGTCTTCGGCAGATCGCAGCTCATCCTCTTCTCGTCGATCCAGAGTACCAGGGAGAGTGCGGTAAGTTTGAGCAGCTGATGGCCGATCTCGAAGAAGCAGTTCAAGAGAAGCGAAAGGTGCTGATCTACAGCCAGTTTACCCAGATGCTGCAGCTGATGGAGTCGAGAGTTAGGGAGAGGGGATGGGCCTATCTCCACCTCGACGGCTCTACAAGCGATCGCGAGACGCCTGTTAGGAGATTCCAAGAGGATCCAGAGCAGCTGCTCTTCTTTATCAGTTTAAAGGCGGGTGGTGTAGGGCTCAATCTCACCGCTGCCGACACGGTGATTCTCTACGATCCCTGGTGGAACGATGCCCAAGAGGAGCAGGCGATCGACCGCGCTCATAGATTGGGCCGGAAGTCTCAGGTCGTTGCCAAGAGGTATGTGACAGTGGAGACGATCGAAGAGAAGATGGTTGCACTCAAGAAGCAGAAGAGTGCACTTGCTGCAAGTCTTTTAGAGTCTGAATCTGAAGTTGAAACCGCTCAGCTTGAATTAGATGAGCTCTATGCCATGCTCTCGCCGTCTTCTTGAATCATCTCCTCAGCAGCATACTTGAGTGTCTGAAGCCCCTCTTCAAATCCCACCTTCTTTAAAAGGCGATCCAAGTAGCGGAGTTCAGACATGAGCTGATCATTCAGGGATTCCAGCTCGGAGATACGTCTTAACATTTCTTCTTTGCTCATAAGCCTCCTGATATCCCATCTCTCCGAATTTGGCAATAGACCTCTTTCAAAAAAAATATGTAAATGTTTAAAGTCAGGGTATGACTATGAAACGATACGCCTCCGTTCTTGCAGCACTTTCGATTCTCTTATGCGGATGTGAAGAGAAGAAAGAGGAGGATCCAAGCGCAATCGAGAGGATGGCTCTTCTGGAAGATGAGGAGGAGAGCTCTCTCATTGAAGGATCGAAAGACGCTTCAGTCGCTCAAGAGCAGCTAATCCTCGAAGAGGACTCTTCCTCCTCCGAACTCAAATAAGAAAGATCGGGCGCGGGCACGCACACGGGCACGTTCACGAAAATCCGGAACGCTCAAAGATTTGTTGACCTTTCCTTCTTTTTTTCGCGACCCTTTCCCCTCTTTCCCTTCTTAAACGTGCCCGTGTGCGTGCCCGATCTTTTTTTAATTCCTTTCGAAGGAGAGGAGCATCTCTTTGAGTTTGATGTCCAAGGCGAATCCGCCGAGCGATCCATCCGACTTTACTACGCGGTGGCAGGGGATGAAGAGGGGAGTGGGATTTCCGTGGCAGGCATTTCCAACAGCGCGGGCAGCTCGCGGGCTTCCCACCTTCTCGGCGACTTCTCGGTAGCTTTTCTGCTTTCCAAACGGAATTCTTTCAATCTCTTTGAGGGTGCGCAGTGAAAAGGGGCCGGCTTCCGGCAGTTTCAGTGGGAGTTTTTCTTTTGAAGGGCGCTTAGATGCGTAGCTCTCAACCCATGAAAAGATCTGAGCAATGAGAGGGGAATTTTTTGCAGGATGCAGAACCTCACAAACGAGGCTGCCACGAGCTGCAGAGTGGGTGATGCGTACGCTCTCAATCTCCTGCTCTGAGCAAGAGACTTGAATATGAATAGAGAGGCCGCAGGGGAAGCCTCTCTCAGTCGAAGATCTCATCTGTTGACGCGGAGCTCAGGAGAGATCTGTGAGATCATCTCATCCATGCGCATCTGCTCATCATACTGTTTTTTAGAGACCAGCTCTCCAGCATAGTAGTGCTCGAACTGTGGCTCACCATCAACGAAGTAGGTAGCAATGCCATGCTTTCTGTCGTTTTCCCAGAAGATCTGCTGAGAGATCTTCTCTCCATCGAGATACTGAGTCTCAACGCCGTTTCTTAGGCCATTGAGGTAGGAGACTTCAGCGATGCGAGTCCCATTTTTAAAGTAGGTCGATTTTCCATGGAGATTTCCAGCAACCCACTCTTCAATTGTGAGAGGCTCACCTGTTTCGAGGAATGTGCTTCTCTCGCCATGCAGCTTTCCACGAACGTAGTAGGAGACTGTTTCAGGTGTTCCGCTCGCATAGAAGGTCTCTTTCTTAGCTACAAAGCCCTGTTTGATCTCTTCACGTGCTAAGAGAAGCCCGTGCTGATCGCGGATGACGCGTTTTCCGTGGCCTTTTTCGACGCGCGCTTCAATCTCATTGTGTATGGTGAAATATTGACCTTCAAGAAGCTCGTCATTGGCATACTCTTCCACGCTGAGAGGGGTCCCGCTGTCATACCAGAGAGTGAGAGCGTGGCGTGTTGGAGAGAGCTGGATGCGCTCGCGAACCGGCATCGCTTTGTTGTCGTAGCTGACCTCTTTAACCGGTGTGCCCTGATTGTAAAGAGTGTAGGATTCGACGATCTGGCTGTTAGGGAAGGTGCGTGTGCAAGGGCCGTGGAGGACGCCATTTTCATAGCTTGAGGTGATGGTTACGCCACTGCGCAGTGCGGTGATTACCTGGCCAGGATAGTTGTTCATGTTCCACTCATCGGCAGAAACAGCATAGCCATACTTGTGGATGTGACGCTGAGAGATGACCTGATCGTCCTGCTTCTGATTGTTACAGCTGCATGTGACGAGTGCTAGAGCTCCGAAGAGAGAGTAAAACTTCATTTTCATAGTGAACCTATCCGCGAATTATAAGTTTTTGAATTTTGATGGATTTTTCGTCAGATTTTTGCGCTGATTCGCAGGACATACTTAAATAAGTAGACCAAGAAGCAGCACGAAAATATGACGGAAAAGGCGCGAAAGGCGAAAATTTAGAATTTGCGGATGGGTTCATAAGAGACCTCGAGGAGGGTGTTTTTTATTTTTCCGTGTAATTTCAGTCTAATAGAAGCTCTAACTTTTTGGCTACTTCTTGTGAAATTTTTGTATGTTCGCCTTCAACAGCCTCAAATGAAAGAGTTTTTTCTTTATCTCGATAATAGAATCTAAAAGAAACATTTTTCTTCTCTTTTCCAAGACGCGCATCGCGGTAGATACCAAGAAGCTGTACTTTTTCTAAATAAGGAGAGCTTATTTCGTTAATGAGTTTTAGGAGGTGGCCAATCGACGCCTCCTCCTTCACCGTCATGGTCCAATCTCTCTCGGATCCAGGAAAGAGGGAGAGATTCTGAACCTTCCACTCCTTTCGTTTTAAGTGCAAAAGTTCGTGAAGGTTGAGTTCAGCAAAGTAGACACGAGGTTCGATGTCGAGGGCTGCTAGGCGCACAGGATGGATCTCGCCGAGCGCTCCGATGGTCAGATCGCCAACGCGGATCCGCGCCTGTCTGCCTGGATGGAAGTTGTGCAGGTGAGACTGTTCGAAAATGACATTTTCAATGCCTAGCCCAAGCAGGAGGCTCTCTATCTTTCCCTTCAGGTCGTAAAAGTCAAACTCTTGGGGCTTGGGATTGAAGTGGTGGGGTGCAGAGGGTCCGGAGCAGAGGATTCCAATCATTGTCTGCTCTTTATAGTGGCCCTTGTCTTTGAAGTGGATTCTTCCGATTTCAAAAGCCGAGATCTCTCTGGTCTGGTGAGCCAGGTTGAGTTTTGTCATCTGGAGGAGGCCTGGAAGCAGCGAGGTGCGCAGAACAGACTGATCTACAGATGCTGGATGGAGCACAGAGATCTGCGCATTCTGATCTGCGATCTCTGCAGTGAGCTGCGCAAGAGAGGGGCTAATTAAGTCGCAGCTCATGCACTCTTGAAGGCCTTGAGCCACAAGCCGCTCTCTCATCTCTCTCTCAAAGATAAAGAGCGGAGAGGAGTCTAGTGGCGATGTGACGTGTTTTGGTCTTTTTGGGGGGATGTTCTTATATCCGTAGATGCGGGCGACCTCTTCGATCAGGTCGATCTCTATTTTCAAGTCGTTGCGAAAACTTGGAGGGAGAACCTCGATAGAGTCCTGGTTTTCGCGGAGAATTTTAATCTGGAGCTTCTTGAAAATGGTCACCACCTCTCTAAGGCTCAGATGGATTCCCAGCATTTCTGTGATGCGCGCCATCCGGCAGGTGATAGGGGCTTGCTCCCGCTTTCCAGCGGCCACATCGATCATCCCCTTCGCCACATTTCCATGCGCGATCTCTTGAAGAAGAGAGGCTGCTCGGTCTAATGCAGCTGGCACCCCTGCAAAATCGACCTCTTTTTCAAATCGCTGTGAAGACTCTGTGCGCAGGCCCAGCTGCTTACACGATTTCCGCACCGCCTGAGGTGTGAAGTAGGCCGATTCAAGCAGGATGGTCTGCGTAGACTCGGATACGCTAGAGTCCATCCCGCCCATCACACCTGCAAAAGCGAGCGGCTTCTTTTCGTCTGCAATGAGGAGAACGCCTTCGGGAATTTTGTAGCTCTTCTCATCGAGTGTTACAAGTTCAGAGCTGCTAGACTTAGAAGTGATAAATATTTTTTTTCCGGAGAGCTTGTCATAGTCAAATGCATGGAGGGGTTGGCCTCTCTCCAGCATGACATAGTTTGTAACGTCTACCACGTTATTGATGCTGCGGATCCCCGAAGCTTCAAGTCGTTTGACCATCCACGCAGGAGAAGGGCCCACCTTCACGTTTGTAACTAGGCGGCAGGCGTAGCGGTTGCACTGCTCTGCATCTTTAATTTCGACCGACACCATCTCTTGTAAGCTCTGTTTGGGATCCTCTTTTACAGAGAGAGAGGGCTCCTTCAGCGGCAGATCTTTCAAAGCTGAGAGTTCGCGGGCGATTCCCAGAACGCTCATGCAGTGGCCTAAGTTTGGAGTGAGGGAGATCTCGAAAAGCACATCCCCATTTTTCTCCTCGATCTTATCCACTTCAAGACCGCCCATTGTGAGCGCTTCTGCGATCTCATCCAGAGAGAGATTGATTTCAACGAAATCTTTGAGCCAAGATAATGGTAGTTTCATATCACATTTATTGATCAAATTGGTAAAGTGGGGAATATAACATAAATCGACCCATATGTCTAAAAGTTCGTTAGAAGCTCCTTTGATCGAGCGCACCCGCAAAGTCACTCAGCTGCTAATTATTAGTGGCGCCCTGAATATTCTACTTCTCTGCACTTTTGTCTACCTCGTTTTAAAAGACCGGGAGATCTCAGTGCCGATCGAACTTAGACCCTCTTCAAAAGAGAGAAGCACAAGCGCCGTAACCAACGAGCAGCTCCTCCGCTCCTACTCGATGCTCTCATTTCAAGATCTTCTTTTACGTTTAGATAACAAAGAGCTCGTAGAAGATGGATATAATAAGCGGGACCTCTCGCTCGCTTGCCTCGTCGCGTTCCACCACTTTAACCTCGAGCGCGCCCTAGGCGGCCTCGAGCTGCAGAAGCGCCTTATCCCTTTCCGAAATGCGCAGGGAGGGGAGCAGATCCCTCTCGTCATCTACCCTGGGCTCGCCGACTTCCAGTACCAGGCTATTCTTCACTACGCGCGCACCGAGAAGTGGCCTTTCACCCCGCAAGGCCTCTTTTTCGAGATCCAGCGCACCACCTTCCCTCGCGACCCAACCCTGCTTGAAGCCTTCTATCTCACGCCGCACTTCCACACCACATTTCTCCTGTTCACTCGCACCGGGCTTAAGATGGAAAAAGAGATGCTGGTTGAGATGGTCTCTCAAGGGGATTGGAATATTCTCAGCGCATTTACAGATCAGCAGCGCCTCGCGCAAGATCTATCTATCGAAAGACGCCGCACACTGCTTCTCGAATATTTAAATCAGCGCTCGATCATTGCAGCAAAGCTCTTTCTTGAAGTCGACCTCGAGTTCGCCTGCAAGCGCATGAGCGATGCTCAGGTGCTCACTCTCTTTGATCTCCTCCCAGCAAACTATCCGCCGCTCGCTCGCTTTTCTAGAGAGCTTATCACAAGCCCGCGCTCCGATGCTGTCTGGAAAAAAGCCGCAGGACTCCTCTATCTTGCAACAGCAGAAGCGGTGCCAGAGCCCTACGATCATCTTGCTACCATTCGCAAGTTCGCGCCCCACTTTCTCCCTACACCTGCGGAGCCCGTCCTTACAGCCGCAATCGAGGAGCCCGTTCAAGCCTCAGCCCAAGCGCTGCCTGCAGCTGTTGTAAAAACAAAAGCTACAAGTGCGCCTAAGCAGGCAGCTTCGAAGAAGCGCACGCACACAGTTGCAAATGGGGACAACCTCTGGAAGATCGCGCGAAAATATCGCGTCAGCGTCGACGCTATCAAACGCGCTAACCACCTGGAAACCGAGAAGCTTCGCGTCGGCAGAGTTTTAGAGATCCCAGAGCGTTAAGCCTTCTTTGGTTTCTCTTTCGGCTTCTCTTTTTTCTCCTCTTTAGCCTCGGCTGCAGCACCTGCTCCAGCACCAGCATCTTTTGCTGCTTTTATATTCTCTTCCAGCAGCTTCTTGTTTCGCTCCGTAAATACCTCGATCGCATTGTACATATCTGCGGAGATGTAATCTGTGTCGAGCTGTATGATGGAGTAGTTTCTTTTAAGAGCTTGCGTCAGCTCTTTGACTCCCTGTTCGGTGAGTTTTTCATTCTCTCTTACATCGAGTTGCTGAAGTCTGCCGTTTGCTTTCAACATTTTTGAAAGCTTGTGAGCGCATTTGTCGCAGAGTTCAGTGAAAGAGAGTTCAAGGACCAGGAGGGTGCAATTTCTCTCTCTTAAAGAGCGAGCTATAGGTCTTACTCCCTCATATCCCAGTTGATTTCCGCTCATGCCGAGCTGTCTTAATATTGGGTTTTCATCCAAGAGTGTTGCCATTAAAAGACCCATTGAAACAGTCAGATTGTTCCGTCCGATATCTAGGCGCAAGAGAGAGCGATTTCTCTTTTTTAGGACCTCGCAGATCGGCTTGACTCCCTTGTCACCTAGCTCGTTATCTTGAAGCTCCAAGCGTCGCAACGTCGTATTCTCTTTTAACATGAAGGAGAGAGCCCTTCCGCCTTGCGCTTGAATTACATTTTTGGAGAGATCAAGCCTTCGCAAGAAGCGGTTATTTAACAGCGCTCCTGCCAGTGCCTCAGCTCCTGCATCTCCCAAAGGCTCTGTGTGAGAGTTCGCAGAGAGATTGAGCCTAAGTAAGGTAGAGTTCCCTACCAGTCCTCTCGCCACTGCTTTTGCTCCCTTATCTCCAAGAGAATTTCCTTCGAGACTAAGATCGGTAAGGCTGCAATTTTTTGAGAGAGGTCTTGCAAGCGCTCTTGCTCCTTCCGCCTCAAAAATATTCAGAAAGAGATCTAGTTTTTGCAGAGTCTTGTTCACAAGAAGGGCGTCCGCTAGAGCCTTTGCAACTTCAACACCCAGATAATTTTCAGTCATGCTGAGTTCTGTTAAAGTATCATTTTTCTTTAGCCATTCGGCCAGCTCAATTCCGCTGTCCTCATCAAGACTCCCGAAATCCATTTCAAGACATTGGCCTTCTGGATCTCTGATGCGGAAACCACCTATTGTCGCTGTCATTTGAACACCTGTTATTAGATATTAATCGGGTACTTCGTCTACACCACCGCTATGCCAGGGATTGCACCTGCCGAGACGCTTGATCGTCAGCCACGTCCCTTTTATGCCCCCGTGCTTCTTCAGCGCTTCAATCGCATAGTCCGAGCAGCTCGGATAGAACCTACAAGACTTCCCAATGTAGGGCCCAATTACCAGCTGATATCCGCGCACGAGCAGAATTAAAATAAATTTCAATTAATAGATCCTTTGAGAAGCATTTTACATGATGGGACAGCAGTTGCACTCATTCTCCGCCACCTCTCCGCCTATAATCTGCACAGTTACAAACTTATTGCTATGCGTTCCATTCCAGATGACTCCATGTTGAAATTCGCCTTCCTCTTCGAAGCCAACGCCCTGTCTAATACCATCTCCATCAGGAACCCCATCTTTGAAATCTCCGGAATAGACCTCTCCATTCGGCCATGTCATGACCCCATCTTCACCATCTGGTATGCCATTTTGGGTCGGCCCATGATACCTGCTACCATCCTCAAAATATAGAATCTCTGTTAAAGACTCTTCTCCAGCCTGTTGCGTGGCAGCGAACTGCTGCATTAGCCCAGAGGGAATATGAAGGCTACCTGCTCCTACTCCTTCCATGCTCACTATCGAACTTTCACCCGACTGGTAACCAGAGTTTCTGCGAGGCCTCTCTTTAGGCATTGGGAGAAGTTCAACATCCGCATCCTCTAAAACTCGATAAGCAGCCTCATACTTGACCTCCGTTTTTGCATCTACTCTTCCAGCCATACCCCTCCGAAAACAGTTTGGCCATCGAGTATGCAAAGAGCTTGCGAATCCGCGCAAGCCCATAAAGGAGCCGTATAAATTTTTTTCCTTCTCTACAAGCGATTGTTTTATTAATGAAAAAATTAATACGGTTTTATTAATTAACGAATTGATTTTTGTATGGATAAAATGTAGAATACTGACTCATTTGAAAACATAATTAGATAGGAGAGTCTTTCCATGGGTTTAACAGTTGCTGCTACAGTAGATATCGGTCGTCCGCTCTTTGCTGGAGCTTATGACATTGGAAGTATCGTCGCACTCGTCCGCGCGAATATCGATAGAAGTCTTCTCGACGGATGGTTAGAGCTGCCAAAACTCATGGCGCAATATCCTAACCAGATTCACCTGCAGGGAACAGCGGTCGCTTTTGATGGCCCTGTTGCGATCATTAAATCGGTTACAGCTTTGAAAACCTCCCTGATCGCTCTCATTGCCATTGCAACAGCTCTTTTAACCTACTACGCAACCACGCTTCTACTTAATGCTCTCAACAGCTGCCACCTTATTGACAACTGGAGTGAGGATAGCATCTTTACAATCAGTCTGGTTGCTGCTGGAATTATGGGAGTTGGCGTAGGAGGCCTCATCTATGCATTCGATGCACTTCCTCTTACAATCACACCTGGCGTCTACTTCCTCACCTAAGCGCTGCACAGGTCTGTCTCAAAAAGATAAGGGCAGGTTACAGGCCTATCAGCTTTCTTTTTGCCTGCTTAAGAATCTCTAAAGCCTCATCTAGAGAGAACTCCCAGCATTTTGCAGTTGGATGGGAGTAGAATTGTATTTCTAGTACCTCAGTTTCTTGAGAGATTTGAACCCAATACATGTTATTATAATATATCTCTGCCACAAGATGTTCTCTATGTGGAAGGCTGGCGATCCCTCCAATCCAGGAGCGTGAATATCAGTTTTCAAAGGATTTTTCTTGGGCTTTTCTAGATCAGATGAAGAAAAAGCACAAAATGCTAATTTTTGATTTCATCATATAGCAACCGCGCGAAAGCTTCTGTCTTCTGTTTGTTGCCTCGTAAACCCATATGTTCAGTCTCAATTTTCCACAGATAATCAAACAATGGGATGTAGGTTTCAGAGTGTTTTATAATCTCATAAACATCATTTGCATATTGGTGATACTCATCTTCTGCGCCAGGGGTATTGCTTATACCGATAGGATCCCATTTTTCTAACAATAGTATGTTGATTTTACCGATGGCTGTTTTATCCATTTGAATTATCCATCTATGGTTATCGCTGTCACAACTTCTTGTTGATCATTCAAAACTACTTTTATCTTATTTACAGGATCATAATATTCTGTAGTGCCAAGATTTTTTTTGTTCAAAATTTCACCCTTTTCAATGGTGTGTTCAACAGCTGATGGAGGAATGCCTCTATTCTGCATTTGATCTAGCGCATGCCCTCTATATGTACGCCCATTGATAGTGGTAACGGTATTTTTTGAGGGCTGAAATTTTGGGTTTTTTAATTCCCAACCTTTTTTCCCAGAAAACCCAACATTTGGGGGAATTACTCCTATGTCAAAGTCTTTTCGAGACTCTTTTGCTTCAGGAGTGTACTGACCTGCTTGATCGGTCGAAAAAACTTGATCGATTTTTTCATGTCCGGTTGTAATCGATCTCTCATAGTTTTCTTGTGGTTGAATCTCAGGTTCAAGATGAGATTGAAGAAGGCTTTCAGGCAAAATTTTCTGACCTATTTCTTTTATCTCCTCTAAAAGCTGAGGAACAACCGAAGCTAGTTCGGAAACGCCTTCTAGAGCTTCATGGGCAAAAAACGCTCCAAGATCTCTTACATTTTCGCTGAATGTAGAATCTGATTGTGTTGTAGAAGGGATAGTCTCTTTGAAGGAAGAGATATGTTCATCAAGAGTAGCCTTCAAAATAGACGCTTCGTTGATAGAGAGAGACGGTGAAGAAGGATCCCTGGGAGTTGGTGCACTAGTATCGGGCTCTTTTTCCTCTGACTCGTCCTTTCTCTTTTTATCTGAACCAGATCCGGCAGCTGCACCAGCTGCCGCCGCGCCGGCTGCTGAGGCAGCAGCAACTGCACAAACCACAACAGTTGCAGCAACAACGACTGCAGCGCCAATGATGATTGCTTTTTTGTGTTTTTTAAGGAATTTTTTGGTTCTAGCCCACTGCTTTTTCATCCAGCTTTTGCATAGAATGATCTCTCCATGACCAGACAAAATTGCTGGGGCGATTACGTAATCGCCACCTCGATCAATGAAGAATGAGTATTCGTAAGAATCATCTTCTCCGTGCAGAAGCTCTTGAATATCCTGTTCTAGAATAATTTTCTTTTCTGGTTCGCTGGGGATATGGCCCTGTTTTGCTAGATTTACAAGAAAGTAATTAATTCTCTCTAACTCTTGTTCATCGGATTCTTTTTCTACTTCCCCAGCTTCGATGGCCTCAAGCAGCCTTAGGGCAGCGTCATATGACAGAAACTGGTTGTTCAACGCAGCTTCTGTCGACACCTCATGCATAGGAACGGATGCCGAAGCGACATTAGATTGAGGATAGAGAGCGATTGAGGGAAGCGTTAAGAGCAGGAGAGAGTGAAACAGTACTTTATAGTAACGCATATTAACTACTTCTCATTAGCCGATTTGATCTCCCACTGGATGATCGGAAGTTCATAAGATGTGAGCTTCTCGATGTTTTTCGAGATATTCCAATACTCCTTTAACGCGGATTTGGGGATGTGATCCTTCGTGTGTTTGAGTTCGTAGTGGAAATCAGCGGTATGGTTTTCAATTTTATGAGAGTAGAGAAACGAGATCGACTCGTTCTGGAAGATCTTGCTTGAAGATCTAGGAATCCACTTCATGAACGAGTTGTCCACATGAATGTGCTCTTTTACCCAGAGCGGATAGGCCAAGCTGTAGGGAGATCTTCTTGAGGGATTCACCTGATCATCATGAAAATCTTCTACTGTGCTCGAGTAGAGCTCAAAAATTTTACCCTGCGTAAAATCCTGCGTTGGCACCGAGAAGGTCTGTGTGATCTTGTAGATGTTCTTCTCTCGATCATCCACAGAGGTGGTGGGGTAGACAAGTTCTGCATCTCCATACTTGGCTTGAGCATCGTTCAGATGATCTTGAGAGATCTCTTCAAGACCTACACTGCCCACATAGCGCCTCACATAGTCTGCCTCATCGTCGTAGAAAGTCACAACCGTTTTCATCGTCACTTCATCGGTAGACTCCACAGAAATTGTCGTATGAAGCTCGGTTGGCCTCTTGGCGTGATAAGAGGGGAGTTCGATCAGACCAGGAGCCATCCTGCACAGCAGAAGGCCGTAGCTATAGTCGGGAAAGTAGTTATTCTCCAGAGAGCCACCCTGCAGATTAATCGTAGAATCCACCCAGTAGTTTGATCCGTCGATCTCAATCCGCAGAACCACATGGTTAAAAAGATCCGGACTTGGAATCATCTTTTCAAGCCGCTTGCCCTTATTTGAGTGCACAAGCGTTGGCGTAGAGCGAATATCCATGATGTTCAGCAGCGCTCGAAGAAGCAGCGTCTTATCTTTGCAGTCTCCAAAGCGCTTCTTAAACACCTCGCGTGGATCGTGCGGCTTCCGGCCGTGGACTCCCTCTTCAAAACCAAGATAGCGCACCTCGTCCTGAACAAATCTCACCGCCAGCAGCGCACGCTCAAGAGGGTCTTTTGTCCGCTCCATCCACTCGCCCGCCTTCTGCAGCATCGCATCCGGATAGGCGCTAAGTTCTTCCGGTAGGTCATACAGAGGAGCCTCCTCCGCTGCTACCTCCTCCCAAGAGCCGTAGTCGCTCATCTGAACAAAACCCCGCGCAGAGTGCCAGTCGGGCTGGTCCGCTTCTTTCGCATAGGCAGCCGCCTGCGACACCTCCCAAACCCACTCGCGCTGAGAAGGGGAGAGATCGCGGATCTTAGGCGCGATCTTCGTATGCATCGCATGAGCCTGAAAGGCGTGATCTCGATGGCTTACAAATCGGTAGGAGAGCTTCTCCACCACCGTGCCATGCTGAAGATAGAGCATCTCCGTGTAGTGAGAGTTTAAAAGCGGATTCTCCCCAATGACCGAGTAGGAGTACTCGATCACATCATCCACGCGGATGTCGTCCAAGAAGTAGACCAGCGTCATCGAGCCGCTGTAGATCCCCTGATCAAGCTCCTCCTCCTTCTGAATTAGCTGATGCCTAGAAGTGTGCAGACGATCCGACCAGCTCCCATTTCGAAGAACCCGGATCTCATGCAGCGCAACCCTCTGATATGACGGCTCAAAACCGATCTTTATCTGCGAGATCTCAGAAATGCCCGCCTGGCTTACAGCCTTCACCACGTAGCGAAAGTAGGTCGACTTCTCTTCAAAGTTCCTCTGCTCATCGATCAGAAAGTATTGCAAATTCTCCTGAGAGGCCTTCACAGCAGCTGGCCCCAGATTGCACTCCGTCTCCTTCACCCAACCACCCGCCGGCTCAACAGAAAAATCGCCCGCCCCCATCAGAAGCGCCATCGGACAGCAGATCAGAAATAGAATGCGTGTAAGCATAGACCCTCTCAGTTAAGTCGCAAAAACCATACCGAGAACTACTTTTTTTAAACCAGTTATTTGACTTTGAACTGCAGCCCAGATTAAGCTATCCCCACTAAATCAACCCAAAACTCCCCAATGAGATCGCTCCTACTTCTCTTCACCTGCCTCCTCGCACCACTCAGCCTCACAGCAGAAGTAGAGGTGCCAACACTCGCAGAGTCGATCGCCACACAAACAGAGAAGATCTCCAAAATCGACCCCAGCGATACCAGAAAACTCTGCGAGGCCTACGCCTACCGCGCCATCATCTTTCTCGCCTACAAAGACTATCAGAACAGCCTAGAGGACTACCTCACCGCCAAAGCCCTCCACAACCCCACCATTAACACCTTCGATAACTACTTCAGGCTCTATACAATCGTCCTCGGCGAACGCATCTGCTACCTCAACCTCAACGCCAAAAAAGAGGCCGCCCGCGCCAGCAAAGAGCTCCAAATCATCGACGCCCACCTCGACTCCCTCCTCCAAATCACACTTCCGCGTTACCCCTAGGCAAACTATCCCCAACAAATAAACCCTTGAGTCCCCAATGAGATCACTCCTACTTCTCCTCACCTGCCTCCTCGCACCACTCAGCCTCAAAGCAGAAGTAGAGGTGCCAACACTCGCAGAGTCGATCGCCACACAAACAGAGAAGATCTCCAAAATCGACCCCAGCGATACCAGAAAACTCTGCGAGGCCTACGCCTACCGCGCAGTCATCTTTCTTGTATACAAAGACTACCAGAACTCCCTACAAGACTACCTCACCGCCAAAGCCCTCAACGATCCTTCCGTCTACACCTACAGCAACTACATCCGTCGCGGCACCATCGTCCTCGGCGAACAACTCTGCTACCTCAACCTCAACGACCCCACCTCCGCCGCCCGCGCCCGCGCCGAACTCCAAGCCATCAACACCCACCTCCCCACCCTCCGCTACGCCCCCGATCCCTAACTCCTCCGTACCCGCGCAACGATGCTTTTATTCGTTTTGTAAGCAACGGTTGCTAGGTATTTTCTTGTTAATTAAAAATATAATTTAATTAATAATGATTATTTAATATTCCTCTTAAATGTTTTATTTCGTATCTCTCTCGCGATCGATTTAAAATAAATGAGAGATCGTTACATGAAAATTCTTAACTTTTCCTTACTGACTATTTGTGTGCTGCTATGCGTAGGAGCTTACGCTTCTGGTGCAAACCAAAAGGACTCATTGAAATTCGAAGAGTCTCCTCTCATGGCAGATACCTTGAAAGATGTCTTTGAGTTTGGTCCCGACTTTAAAGATTGGAGAACTGTGGATATTCAAGTTTTAGACAGTGCAACTCAAATGATTATTGCCTGTCCTCCGTCGAGAAAAAGCGCGGATTCAACAGAAAGTATTCGAATCATTGTTGTGAAAGGTATTCATCCAAGTTGGCCTAAACATCGCATTGATAAAATTGAAAAAACTCATATTAAAAAGATTCTGCCAGGAAAAGTTGTGTTTACTACTCTGAAAAACACTCCCAGTGAGCTGATTTTCAGCTATGTCACACCGAATAATACCCCTCAGTCTTCTGGAATAGTTAGATCCCTCATTTCAGATCTTGGTTACTATTCGATAAGTTATGCACAAACGCTTCCTGTACCCTTGGAAAAGGAAGAACTAGATCAGTGGAAAGAGCGCTTAGAAGCGATAAAAATTAAGAAGGGCTCTTCGTATCAAAGCGAAAAAAACAGAAGTAAATAATCATTCTATGCTTCTGTCATTGTTGGAGCTTTTCAAGGGTAAGATTTAGAAAATCTTTTCCCCTGTAGGATTGTCTAATCATTTCACGCTCGTTTTTATACTTCTCTATTACTTCGTCCTTTCCTTCAGAAAAAGATGCGAAAATAGGCAGTGAAAAATGCGCGATGCTAGCATTGTGCATGTTGTGATCGCTAAATCTAAATTTAAGCGAGTTGCAAAAATCGTCATAAATTGCAGGATGTTTGCCATGCTTCCATTTAAAGCTGCAGGAGTTCTCAAGTCCAAAGCCATATAATAATCCGACAAGCACCGAGTTGTTTAACGCCTTGTTCCAAAATTCCGAACCTCTCTCTATTTCAAACACTACTTTAAGAGGATCAAAATCCATACCAGTTTCTCGCTTGAAGGTGGTGTAGTGGTTTACTAAGAGAAATGCCATCTCTTTAATGTTTACAAAAGAAATACGGGCAAACTTAGGGTCTTCTAGGTCAACAGTCTTAAAAAAGAGGTAATTCCTTATGCGGTATTTCGAGCGAATCTGCTCCCATTTTTCCCAATTTTCAGGCAGATCGTAATCCTTGACGACTACCGTATTCTTTTTCTCCTCTTCTGAAAGCCCATCGAAGAATGCACGAACTTCTACCTCAGAATGATAGTGGATATCGAAATCCGTCATGGGTTTCGATCCCCACAAGGTGTATACCGCCGTATTGTCTAACATCACATCTTTGAAAAACTTTTCCATCCAGACTCGTTCTTCCGGGGCTAACTCCGCATTAGTAGGTGTCTGAGAAGTCGAGCAAGCAGAAAAAATCAAAAGGATTGTCAAGAAAATCCATATCGGCTTTAAATGATCTTTTCCAATTTTTTTCACAATGTAACGGAGGTTTTTCATGTTTAAACGAATCCTGTCTCTAATGGCGATCTTGGTGGTTAACATCTGCTTCGCAGATATTTCAACTCCCGTATTGAATGATGAAGTAATAATGGAGATTGCTGCAAATGAAAACGATTGCATACAGCGTATTGAGGATGGGAAAATTTATCTGAATCCCGACAGAATTTTAGCAACACGTGCAGGAGTTCTTCTAAATTTAAACAACCGTGACTTCGTCTTGCTACCAACTCTTAACTCCGACGCAGAAGGTTGCTATATCCCTGAAAAAGTCGAGATCCTGAATCGCTGCCCATGGTGCAATAAGTCATATTTCATCAGATGCAAAAATCCAGACTGCCCAGGCAAGCAATAACAAGTAAAGTTGGCTAGCGTGCTTTCTTTCAATTTATACGCTTTCTGCGAAAGCGTATAAATGTTGAGTATCTTTCTAAAAATGCCGCGTGCAAGACAGCCCAAGTAAAAATGCCAAATGTGAAAAAACCTAATGGTGTCGTAAAACATACCTGTTTCTTAAGTTCCTCTCGCTTCAAGCTGTGAATGGCAAGACACAAAGATAAGCTAAGCAAAAAGTTACCACTGCAATCCCTGCAACAAGCATACTGAGGTTGACGTAATTTCCAACGAAAGTCTTGTGCTTTTTTGTTAAATTTTTTGTTAACAAACAGTCCAAGGCTGTTTGTATTATGGTATTAAACTGGTGATGTGCATATTTGCTTATTATTTGTATTTTTATATTAAATTGAATTTTTTTAATGATATATTAAAATTAACTTTTATATAAAATATGTCAGAACCTGGTTTTTTCTTGATAATTGAGATCCGTTTGATATAGCCTATTGGGAAGAATTTAGGCTTGTATGAATACTTACTCACGAATCGCTGCTGCAGAAAGTGCTCCTCCGTTTATAGGGAACATCGAACGACTAGACCTAGTAGAGCTGGTTTTTCAGATGTATCCATTCGGAGATTTGGAAAATATTTCTATTGTTGGAGCGCAGCATATACTTCCTAGCACTTTAACAATGCTCCAATCTTTTTTTGATAGAGGTGTCTTACCACAAAACATTTTCCTTATAGGGAAATGCTACTCCACAGATTTTGAAACATACGAAAAGTTAAGAGAATTAGGAGTATATGTTTGCCCGTCAAGTTTAGACTTTCAAAAATCGTCCAATTTTGATGATTTTTATGCCAACAACATCTCTGGCTTTGTTGATTACTTGCATTCAAATAATAGAATTGAAAAAAACAGATTGACAGTTGTACTCGATGATGGCGGCGTTTTGATTTCAAGATTAAACCAAGAAGTTGATCAGAATTGCTTTAAAATGGTGGGGGTGGAACAAACTACCTCTGGTTTTGAGAAAATAAAAAACTTGAATCTAAATTTGTGTGTAATAAATGTAGCCCGATCTTTTGTAAAACTGAATGTCGAATCAGGAATAGTTGCAAAGACGGCGGTTGACGCACTTATTACACGTCTCGCGCAAACCAAAAAACGTTTCGAAAATGCTCTTATCGTAGGGAATGGCGCAATAGGAAGTGCTCTTGCAAGTCGGTTAGAAGGTCAAGTCTACGTTACTCTTGTTGATATAGATAACGAAAAATCAGATATACCCTATGAAAAATGCTTTCAGCAACTCAATAAATATGATCTGATTATTGGATGTACCGGAACTCAAATTTTGGACTTTAAAGCTTTAAAAAGCTTAAAAAAAGGCACAACTTTAGCAAGCCTATCCTCTTCAGACAGAGAATTTGATGTAGTTAAATTGAGAAAAGAAGCTCGTGGGATCGTTTCCTGCCATGATGATTTCACAAAAGATGGGGTCACTGTTCTTAACTGTGGTTTTCCTGTGAACTTTACAGGTATGTCCGATTTGGTTGATATCGAGGAATTTTCTTTGACTAGATCTCTTTTGGCGTTAGGCATTTTACAAGCCATTGAAATGGGCGACAAAAAAGGCCTCTTAGAACTTTCTAAAAAGCACCAAAAAAAGTTGCTGGCGAGGTTTTTGGAAACTTTTCAGACTCAGGTCGTGCATTTAGCGAAATAACAATTCCTTATTGCCCTTCAGTTGCTGCAAATTTCAAAACTATGTTTGCGTGTTTTAATCTATGCAGGAAAAAATAATTGTAGTTGTCTGAATTCTCAAGAACGATGTTGGTCTTAACCAATCTGGCGTTCTCAACAAAAAAACATTCATATCCGTATTCACCTAGGTATCGAATAATGTCATTACCTGAGTAGTCGAACTTTTTGCACCAAGGTTCATATATCTCGATATAAATTATAGGAAGGAATAACGCTATGGCAGCCTGAGCTCCTTTTAATACTGAAAACTCATTCCCTTCTACATCGCATTTTATAAAATCAAGTCTTTGAATTTTGTGATCTTCGGTGAATTTATCTATGGTTTTCAACAGTACTTTTTTTGTCTCAGTCTTCTTGTGATCTATTAAATTCTTTTCGGAAGAAAGGACGGAGCCTCCTTTAAAATAAAAAAACTCAGATTCTCTTTCGCTGCTAGAAAATCCGAAATTGAAATATTTTATGTTTTTCAAGTCGTTTATTTTAATATTTTTCTCGAGGATTTCGAAGGTTTCTGAGATTGGTTCAAATGCATAAACGGTCGAGTTTGGGAATTTGTAGGCGAAATTAAGTGAAAACCAACCAATATGTGAGCCTATATCGAATATGCAATCACCATCTGCAATAATATCAAAAATCAGAGCTTCCTCGATTTCATATTTTCCGAAATTAAGTATTTCAAAAGGAGCGGAACGACAAGCGCCGTCGGTGATCATTTTAAGAGGCGGATTTTGAAACGCAAATATCACGGCATCTGAAGAGATCGCAATATTGTTAATTTCTGTTTTTTCTATTCTTTTCGAAAATCCAAATAAAAGTTTGTTGTATTCATGCATTCTAGACATGTATTCTGTCCATTCAATGCTTTTGCTTTTAAATAGCTCGCTCACGGTGAACATCTTTTCTAAAAGATTCGGAATGTATTGCGCTCCATAGGAGCTGATTTTTGTTCTTATTTTATCGTGAGAATATTCACATTTGATCAAGATGTAGCAACCACATGAAACGATTGCGCTCAAAAGGACATCGATCATTTTAGGGTATTGTTTATTAATTAAGAAATCTGACGCGAACAGAAAAACAGCTAACGAATAGCTTAATGAGGCAATAACCAGTGGCTCGGTAAAAAGAAATGCACGAAAGAAAAATAAGAGTGCAATAGCATAGCAAATTCCCGACATTGCTAGATAGGAAACTATTCGTAGGCCTGATTCATCAAAAAACAATTGTTTTAAGATGGAAAAATCATTAGGTGAAAAAATAAGACTAATAAAGGCAAAAATAATGGCGCCTATCACACACTGATAAAATGCTACTCTTAAAGGGGGATCATGTTGGATTAAAACGCTGTTCACTAGAATTATTGTTGCGAGTGCCAAAGATGAACCCAATCCTTCAAGAAGACCAGGTAAAGCTGCAACCGGCCCAACAGCAAAGGAAGAAATTATATAAGTTGCCACAATGCCAATTGTGGTTATCCAGACGCCAATCCACTGTTTTCGGTTCAATTTAACACCTAGAACTAAAAAAATTAGGCAGGCATAAGCAAGCGCATCTGCGCCAAAAACTGCAGAATTATCAACAGTGGTGGTAAACACGCGCGCCAAAGAGTAAAACTCATAGCCTAAAACCGCGATAACGCTTCTTACTACAATTAAGCCTACTCTTTCCTTTGCGGATAAGTATGGGACTTCTCCACGCATTTTTTGCGTTTCAGCTAGTTCTCTGACTTTAAAAAACGAAAATCCTTTAAATATACCGAGGAAAAATAAAAACAACCCTCCTGACAAAAATTGGATAAGAAAATTTACTCTACTCGGCATCGATTCTTCTGTATTTTGAAAAGCTATGGTAGCAAGTGATATAAGCCCCCAGCCTACGAGTGTGTATAAAATTCCATCTATTCTATTTTCTGCTTGTACAAGAATTTTATGATTCCTTGAATAATTTACGAAATCTGCGAAGGGGCGCTTAATAGATCTAAAAGCGTGGAGAAATTTTCTAGTTTTTGAATTCATAAAGTCCTTCTGTTTTCGGTGACTTTCGAGGGCTTTTTATCTATCGAAAATGCCGAATGTTAAGTCCAGAGTTTTTCTCAATAGCATTCTCAAGGACTTCGTATGGTAGTTTTTTTATCGTTTACTATTCTGTTTGTCCGCTTTTCTTTCAACTTTGTCTTCAAGGATTCCGAAGCGTTCGGCGAGAAGTGCTACGAGTTCTCCTAGTTGGATGACTCTCTGGTCAGTTTGGTGGACGAGCTTGACGAGGCCGGAGGAGAGCCCAGCGCCGGGGGTTTGGGATTCGGGCAAGGCTAGTTCGAGACACTGGTCTCCAGCGCCTGGAAGAACGAGGTCGGTTGAGGACTTTGGTTGGCTTTCTTTTAGTTTTTGTAGCTCTTCTTCCTGTTTTTTTCGGCTCTCTTCTTGTTGTTTGAGTCTTACTTCGTGCTCTTGTAGAAGTTTTGTGACGTCGGTAGATGGTTTGGATTTTACTCTAGTTACAGCTGTGGGGATCTCCTCTGGGCGCTGCAGAAGTATGGTAACTGTTGGTTCAAAAGTGGGTCCAAGCGCGATGTGTATGAGCTGAGTGATCACTTGAATGGGGTCGCGGCTGGGTTTGACTTTATTGGTCATGATGGCGATGAGGAGAACTTCGCACTGCTTTTCCGCAAATTCACGAATTTGTGCGGGGGTATTCTGTGCAAGAAGCTGCTCTTTCAGATCTTTAGCTTTCTGAAGCTGTTTGCGGAAAAATCCGACGGGTTGGTCGGTTGCTATCTTTCGAATCTCTTCATGCATAGCTAAGGCGAGCTGTCTTGCTAAGACCTCTGCACATAGTTCAAAGGTCGCAGGGCCGTTTACAATGCTGGCCATGTACATTACTGCCTTTCCTCGTTCAAAATCTCCGTAAGCCTTCAACGGACTGCTAAGGAGGGTGAAAATCCGTCTGAGAAGTCCGCCTACAACGGGTATGGAGTCAACGATTTCATCTTTGATAAAGCCAATTGCGCTTGTGGCGGAATCGACTCCCTTGGTGGCTTTTGTGGCTTGGGCTTTTCCGAGCATTCCACTCATCAGGGACTGAGAGGCGATAAATGTTCCGTTAAAAATGGTTTGAATGCAGCAGTAGAAGCTAGATAGGTTGTCATCTGCAAAAATCTTCGCTCTCTCTTCTGCTGCTTGCTGATTTAAAGTCTCGCGCTGGATAAGGGATTCAAGCTCTCTTTCCCTGCCATGCAAAGAAGTTAAATCTTTGTCTTTGGATTGCTCGATTTGGGCCTTGAGTGCAGCATGATCTTTTTTATGAGCCGCAATTACTCTGCTACCTTCTTCAAGGGAGAATTCCAGGCCGAGGAGCTTGTCAGTCAGAACTTTCTGTTGCGCAACAAGTAGAGCTTGAGGATTGGAACTATCAACTGCTTCAGCATAGGGCTCTTCCTCATCCACCAAACCCTTTAGAGAAACGGGTGCGGAGAGATCGTCTTCACTATCTGAGGTTTCTAAATGATTTTCTGGAGCAAGCCTCGCTAAGGCATCTCGCGCGTAACAGTCTCCTTCGTTAGCGGCTCTTTGAAACCATTTACGAGCTTCGGCATCGCTCTGCTCTACACCAAGCCCCTGCTCATGCATTCTTCCTATCTTGAATAGGGCATCGGAAGAGATGATGGCTGTGGATGCCGCAGCATCTCTATATAATCTATATGCAACCTTATAATTTCTCTGTACACCCAGACCATGCTCCCAGATAAGTGCCAAAGCGTAGATAGCCATGCCTTGCTGGTCTTGTGTAGCTGCATTTACAAAGCGGTCGCGTGCAATTGTATAATCCTTTTTTACACCTAAGCCCTGTTCATGCATCATACCAAAAGAGTAGTGGGCATCTGCATCTCCCATAGAAGCTGCATTAAAGTAACATTGTAGAGCTTTGCGATGTTCCCCATTATATCTGAAACGATCTCCACGAATCCTCTCTGCTTCTGCTGCTTTCGCATCATCAATTTTTTTCTGCAGTTTTTTGATCACTTCCTCGTTGTATGTCACACCTTGCTGTGCGAGATGCATCCGTTGTGTTTCTTTTAATGCACGTATATTGCCCAGAGCTCCTAACGTCATAAAGATTTTATATGCGTCAGAATATTGACCGCAGTCTATGTGAACTAGGGCTAAGGTGATTTTTGCATTGGTGTCGTGAGAAGCAGCTCGATCGAGCCATTGGCGTGCGAGAACTGAATTTTTTTCCACACCTAGTCCTTGAGAATGAATTATCCAAAGGCCTAGCTCTCCTCCGGCATTTCCTTGCTCTGCCGCCATCTCGTACCAGCGTTTAGAAGCTTTATAGTCGCGATCAACTCCAATTCCGCCACTTCTGAAAAGTTTCCCGAGTGCATGCATGGCCAAGGAATGGCCTTGGGTAGCTGCTTTTGTTAGCCAAATGCGGGCGGTTGGATAATCCTTTTTTCTATACTCTCCGTTTAAGAACTCACAGCCAATAATATACTGTGCTCCGGGATGGTTCTGTTCAGCTGCTCTTGTAATCCACTCTAATCCTTCGGTGATATTGGGCGTTATCCCGCCGACTCCATAGTGGAGCATCATCCCAAATCTAAATATTGCTGACGTATTTCCTGCTAAAGCGGATTTAAAAAAGAAATCGTGAGCCAATTTAAAATCGCGTTCGACACCCTCACCCTTATAGTACATCTCTCCTAGTTTGAAATGCGCTTCGGCTAGCTGCTGTACAGCAGCAACATCCTCGGTTTTTGCAGGCTTTTCTGTTTTGGGTGCAGCGGATGCTGGGACTTTTGCTTTGAAAACTTGTGTCTCTTTGCACTCTTCGCGAGGTGGTTCTTTTCTTGGTAAGACAAAAAAGTGTTGGTCGCCGGACGTTTTTACTGGGCCGTGGGTTGCTGACCGCATTGTCATAAAAATTACCTTCTAAAGTGAACGGTGAAAATCGAAGCAACAGAGTACCCGTTCTCATCTTTTTATGCTTTTCTTGAGTTCAACTTTCTTGAGCTTACAAGAGTGGATGAGGATAGATTTAGGAGTTTTTATTTTGCGGGGCAGAGCTGTTTTTTGTACTACTGCTGCGGGAGCAGGTAAAAAAGCGATTGCAAAAAAGGCTGGCATGGTTTTTAAGAGGAGGTCTCTTTTCAGATGAAGAGGGAAAAAGGACAGATCGGAATGTTTTAGTGGAGAAATCATCAATGCGTTATTCCAGACTTCTCGTAAACTCCGCTTTTCTCTTAACAATACCCTCTATTGCTTTGTATTCAGGACCTAGCGGTTCGGTTGCAAATGTTCAGACGTGCGCATCTCAAGATCAAGAGTCTCTGCAGAGAGGATCTTCACCGACGTATGACGGAATTCTGAAGCTATTTGAGGATTTGGAGAGTGGAGAGCTGGAAAAAAGATACAATGAGAGAGAGTTAGAACGCATTGCCAATTTTTTAGCTAACTTAGCAAGACAAGGGATCTTGCCGAATGAAACAGCAGAAAAGATTGCTCTAGACATAGATATTCAAGAGCTCTTGTATGGCAATGATAACTCTTATGAATACTCGCTTTTTTTACTGGATGAAGGGAGTGATTTTATCTCCATGCCTGCCATCTATTATGGTCCGGGGGAAGTTGTTCTATGCAGGAGCTGGGCCCACAAAAAATGGAAACAGATCAAGAAGTTTGCCAAAAAGCATAAAAAAGCTCTGATCATTGGAGCTGCAGTTGTCGTTGCTGCGGCAGTAGTTGTGGGTGCTGTTGCTGCAGCTTCGGCAGCTGGGGCAGCAGCTGCGGGAAGCGCTGCATCTGACGGGCAGAAAAAAGATAAATCCAAAGAGGGGAACGAGGGAGCGTCAATATCTTCTGCCAATCTTTCATCTGATCTTCCAACGGCTGTAGGGGAGCAGATCTCGTCTTTCAAAGAGGGAATTGCCAAAGAACAGTTTCTTGAGTCGTCTCAAAGCACAGAGTCCTCGTTAGGAGAAAGTGGAAGGGTGTTGGGTTCTCTCTTTGCACATGAGAGTTTTAAAAACCTCTCAAAGCAGCCTATCAACCATCCCCAATTTGAAGGAGGGCTCGGACACTTAGAAATCGATCGAAAGTTCTCAACAGACTATGCCTCTCTGTATTCAGATCCTCATAGAGAACATGATTTCAATACTCTCTCGTATCAACTTCGAGGAGAAAGGGCCCTCGCGTCTGGACATTTGAATCAGGCCGTTTTCGATTTCGGTAAGGCAATTGAGCTCGATCCATCAAATCCTCTTCCATATCTAGAAAGGGGAGTTGCGCATTTCAGATTGGGGCAATATGACAATTCGCTTCAGGACTATCATGAGTACACCGCTCAAGCTCAAAAAAACATCCCTCTGTCAGTTTCTGAATTTAGTCTAGGTTTTGCAAAAGGATTACCAAAGGGAGTTTATGAGTCTGGAGAAAACTTGCTCTTGTTTATATCCGACATGGTTAAACATCCCATTCAAACAGGAAGCCAGATGTGGGAGGCACTTACTGTTCTCAGTGACCTTGCACGTACTGAACAGTGGAGTGTTTTGAGTGAAGCTTTAGCTCCTGAAGTTCATCAGCTTATAAAAGATTGGGATACGATCCCTTCAGATGAGCGAGGAGAACTTGCTGGTTATGCTTTTGGCAAACATGGCGCGGATATCGTTATCCCTGGAGCCGTGGCAAAGGCTGTCGCCAAAGGAGTGAAGGGGGCTCAAGAGTTAAACGCAGTCTACAAGGGCCTTCGAACTGCTGAGCAGACTCTTGTCCTTGAATCGGTTTCTGAATTAGGGAGTGGTGCAAAGGTTGGAGAAGCGCTCCAAGCGAGTCAAAAGACGATCTCACTTGCAGAGGAATTAGGATTTGCTCCTCATGAAGTTGCTGGCTTGAAACAAGCGGGTAGGTTGGAAGAAACTGTTGCTGATACATTTACTAATATCTCCAAGAACCCAGCTGCACGCGAATCGGCCAAGAGATTTAAAGATGCCGAGCTTTTTTTAGAGTCAAATGGAAGAAAATTTACATCAGAAAACGAAATTAGAGCACTGATACATAAAACCGGTATATCGACGTTTCCAAAGCCAGTAGGAATTCCTGAAAATTATGTAGCAACTGTATCTAATAAAGGTGCAGGCATGAAATATGTACATCCCAAAAATGCACATACATATGTGAGAGTGATGCCAGGAAAACCTCATAGCCCGTTTCCATATCAGCAAAATCCTTACGTGAATCAAAGAGTAAATGGGAAATCGTTGGATAAACATGGCAATGTGGTTTTAAACGATTCTCCTGAGGCACATATACCTATCAGCGAATTTATATTCAGAGGTGCTGATTGAACTTAAGCAATGACGAAAAGAAATACATATTAGATGAATACCTTAGGCATATATCCCACTTTCTCGATGGCGATTATCAAAAAAGGGTATGGATTTTAAGAGAAGGTCCAGAATGTCAGGCCTTTGATGATGCTGTTTGTGATTTCTTCGATATCGGAGAACCTATTTTAGAAGACTACAAAAATTTCGGGATCACAGAAATGCAGCATGCATTGTTACTAAAACTGCATGATGAATTTCGGAAGTTTTCTGAGACACACGACATGCCTGAGAATTTCTTAAGCACGCAAGAGTGGAATAAAATAAAAGGTTTGGCCAGAGATGTGTTGATAGCATTCAATTACCGAAAGATTCACAGCTAACCTAGCAAATCAGTAGAACATTCTATGAATATGTTGCTGTTGTAAATCCAGTTTTACCAAGAAATTCGAAAAATTGAACAGCGAGCTTTTGCCGTGTCAAAGATAGAGCTGAGTAGCGGTGAATATAAATATCTTTGCAAGGCGTCTTTTCTGGAAGATAAATACAGAAAACTGCTTTTTTCTGGTACGAAACAAGATAAAAAATATTCATTGGAAATTTCTGAGGATCAGGCAGATGAAATTCGGAACCTTTGCCAGGAGCAGTTACAGATTGTTGGATTTGATGAAAAGTATGAGTTAACACCGGATGGTAAAATCCTTGAATCCTTGGTGGATAAGTTTTTTGTTGGGTAGGGCAGAAATTTTTGTTGGAGTTTGGTTTTTATGGACATTTCTAAATACGCGGCCTTTTTCCATGATGGTTCGATTATGGATGTTCAACATCAAGGAGACAAAATTGAGTTTTTCATGGCTAGCGCAGAAATGGCTGAGGAAGATTTAGAAGATGATATTGCTCTTTCAAGAGATGAGAGCATTCAAGGTAAGCTATGCTTGGAAGGAATCATAAGCGTAGCAATAGGGGACAAGCCGTTTAAGGGCACAGTGAAAAAAGCGTACGATAACGGAAGAATTTTTGATTTCGAAGTTACAAAAAGCACCGTTGAATTATCTGTAGAATGGGTGAATTTTCCTCCTAAACCAGAAGAAAACGTATTTTCAGTTATTAAGATTGAGGCTGAGAAGATCTGGTGGGAGAATATTCCCGATTTAGAGGGTTCCATATGAAGTATTTTACCAAAGATTGGTGCTTAAGCGAGGTGGAAGATTACAAAATCGAAGAGAGATTGAAATCCTACGAACAGTACATTGATTCTGTGTATGAAAGTCTGCCTTTCGCTCTTAAGATTCTAGCTAGAAATGTTAATTTTCATGATGGAAGACTGGAAAAAATAACCGTTATTCAAAATGAAAGAAAATTGATTTTGAAAGGCATTTTTGGTGATTTGGAAGTCGGGTATTTCTTTTTGGAAATCAAATATTTAGGCGTAACAAATCTAGATCCGGGTTTGCTGTTTTTGATCTTCGAAAAACAAGAAGTGGAAGTTCTAAGCAGCGAAATCGAAGTTTTAGAGGGCAATCTTTTTTCTCACCGCATGTTTTTCTCTACGAAGAAAGATATCGATATTCAGTTTTGTGATGTCGAGATCGTAATTCAGAATGCCTCAGTTGCCGATTATAGGAACTCGCTTTGTCAGATTGACTAAGGAAAGAAATATGGAAAACAAATTCGACTGGGCTGAATCAGTGAGAGTAAAAAATACGGTGCCTACAAGTTTTCGCCCAGGAGAAATTGTATCAATTTGCGGCATGACAAAGGTCGACTCTAAGGTGCTTGCAGATGTGTATAAAGCTAACCTGGGCGAATGGGTATATACCATTGAATATACAGGAGGCGATGATGCTCAAATTCGCGAATGTCATTTAGAGAAATACGAAGGTGCAAATGGGTTTCATTACGGAGAGTCTGTAAGAATTTCAAAAGATGCCTTGGAAAAATATCATCCTGGAGAGCTTGGATTTATTTGCGGAATGATAGACATAGATTCGGAGGAAGTGGCCGCTGTCTATGATTGCGTAGGAAGTAGATGGTTGTACACAGTGGAACTTATCGATGGCAGTTCTTTGCTTATCCCCGAAAAACTTCTGGAGAAGGATACGAGCTAAATTGGAATTGTTAATGTTTACCCCAAAGTACAGAGTTTTACTTACGAGCAAGTGTTTTTTAGGGGACAAAGTTGTTTGTTTAGGAACTCAGTTGGTTTTGATAATTAATTCTCTTAAGGGTTTTTTGCCGCAACACACATGGTATGGGGCGGATGTTGACGCTGTTGGGAAAGGCGCAAAGAAATATAACCTTAACGACAGCCAATTAAATCCAATCGGGGCGGACTCGCAATTTGTTGAATACTGTGCCGAAATTCAACAATTCATGTGGGGAGTGTTTTTGTGTGTCGATAGCAGCTTTTCATCTCGAAACATTCAAGGTGTTGAACTAGAAACTGAAGATGCGTCATTTCGTCCTATAGATTGTGATGGAGTCCTGTTAGAGATCAGAGCATTCGACACATCTTATTTCGCGATATACGCAGAAGACTTGGTGTTAATTGAAAGAATAGCGAATACATATGACGTAGCGATTGAAAATTGTAAGTCATGATGTATTCTTCTGAGGCCAAAAAGAATCGGATTCTTGTTCACACGTGCTGATGAAAGTTTCCAGCTAAGAACCAGGAGAGAAATATGGCAAACAAATTCACTTGGGGAGATCCGATAGTTATTACTAACAATGCGCCTGATCGCACCCACTGTGGAGAATTTGCATCTGTGTGTGGTTTTTATCAAATTTCGTCTCAAGAAGACGGTGAAGAATTTCAATGCAATATCGGAGATTGGATCTACACAGTTGAGTTTCAGGATGGAAGCGACATCCAAATCGCAGAGCTTTATCTGGAACAATATAAAAAATAAAAACCACAACTGTTTCTAGAAATGAGAAGCGCTACTTCGGCAGAGTGGCGGCGGGATGGAGGGAGGTTTAGAATATTATGATTCTGTTAATAAAATTGGGGCAATCATAGGAGAAAATGGACAAGTTATCACTATCATTCCTGGAAGAGGATAGTCACATGAAAGATATAAGCGAATATGATGAACGTCAGTTAATGTTGATGCTTGAACATCTGAGTTATTTTGAAAACAAACAAATTAATCTAAGTTCTTTGGTTGGTAGTTTAGAATTCCTGCTAAATGCTCTCGAAACAGTTAGTAATGATTGGGAAGAGAAATTCCTAAAAGAAATTACAACTCTAGAAACAACAAATGCGCTAGAAATTATTAAGGAAACAGGAGAGCAGGTTCCAGAAATTCAGAATGAAAAAGGAGAACGTTAATTAATAACTCAATCTACAACCTCAATAGGCTTATTAAAAGCAAATTAATATAATAAAAGCAACAGTTCAAGAAATCGGTATCAAAAAAGTGTTTGTTATCTAGTTAATTTATTACAGGGTCAACCCTAATTTCTTGGAGTGGTGGCGGGATGGAGGGAGGTGTAGAGCTGGCCCATCTGGAAGAAGAGGTTGGAGAGTTCGGAGGCGGAGTTGGCTTGTGTGAGATTGAGCCAGAACTTGTGGCCGAACTTCTGGTTCCAGGTGATGCAGAGCTGCCAGAAGGTGTCGGGGATGGGGCCGTTGAAGGCCCAGGTGAGGAAGTGGGGGATGTCGTTTTCGGAGAGGCCGGCGCGTAGGAGTGCTTTGCGGATGAGGGTGGGGACGCTCTGGGTGGTGCTGGATTTTTCTAGAGGGCTTGGGGAGGATTTCGTGACCATTTTTGTCTCCAGGGTTTGACTCTGAAAGCCGGGATAGTAAAAACGGCGGAAATTAATAGGAAGATGAAATTAATTTGTAATATTCATTAAAGTTTTTGATTTGTTTGGTTTAAAAACTTTAATGATTAGATGAAGTGGAAGATGTCCTTGAGGATGGTGAGGATTACTTCGACGATGATGAGGCCGATGATGGCCCACTCGAGGCGGGAGGAGTGCTGGTGGTTGAGTTCGCTGGTGAGGACTTCGAAGAGTTCGTGGACGACATTGAGGCGTTTGTTGAGGAGTTCGACGCGTTTGGTGACGTCTAGGTAGTGGGCGGTGCGGCGGTAGAAGGGTTCTAGCTCGGGGTGGTTCCAGAAGAATTCGGGGGTATCGAGGATTTCGGAGTGGAGGTTGATGAAGTTGCGCTCGATGAAGATCTCGCCCATTTTCTGGGAGATCTCTTTTCTGGTGAGGGCGATCTTTCCGTGTTTTGCGAGTGAGGAGGGGAGGTGTTTGGTGTGGTCGATGGTCTTCTGGATCATCTCCTCGAAGATGGTGAGCTTGACGGACTGGGCGATGCCGTAGGAGATGGCGAGTTTTGTCTGAGGGCTCTTGTTCTGCAAAATGATCTCATCCTCTTCGATCTTCATGGCTTCGCCGTAGACGAAGGTGAACTCATCGATCTCGGGTCTTGGATGGGGCTCTTTTTCAAAATCTTTTAAGAAGCGGAGGAGCTCCTGCTCCTCGTCGGCGGTGAAGCCCCAGAGGATGACGACTCCATAAGCGAAGTAGAAGGCGTCGCCTTTTACGCGTTTATCTTCGCGGACCTGTGAGTGAATGACGTCGCGATTGAGCTGCGAGGGGACGCGCTTCTGCAATTCTTGTTGGAGGCGGGGCATGTCGTAGGAAGCGGCGGTGCAGTACCCGGTACAGCGCATGGGTCTATCCAAAAAGGCTAATATAGGCTTCTTATACCTTATCCAGAATTAAAACCCAATCTTGGAAAAGTGGCGGGTGGGGGTTCTTTCTCGAAATTTCTTGAACAGATATCCGGAAAATTCGTAGAATCGGGCCTCATTTCTTTGCGAGAGTGGCGGAATTGGCAGACGCGCTACCTTGAGGTGGTAGTGAGGGTAACCTCCTGGGGGTTCGAGTCCCCCCTTTCGCATATCCCTTAATCTCTTCTCTATCTTCCCTTCCAAACAATTAGTTTTAAGAGATATCGACAGGTCGATATCGAGAAAAGCGGCGCCAGGTCGCACGCACTCCAAAAAAGAGAACTTCAAAACTGCTATTTAATTTTGGTGGATGCGGGAGGAGAAGTGTGCTTGCACTTTTTGTGCGAGTTCGGGGGGGACCTGGAGCTGGGCGAGCTTCTGGAAGCTGCGGCCGAAGGTGAGCTCGCGGAAGAGTTCGTGTTCGGCGGGGGTGAGGTGGGGGATGTCGCTCTCTTCGTGGCTAATGAGGCCTTCGAGGAGGAGCATCTTGAGGAGGAAGCTGGAGGTGAGGGTTTGTGGATGGGAGAAGTGGGGGATCTGTTTAAGGCAGCGCTCGAAGAGGGCATAGAGGGCGTGCGAGGGTCTGCCGGGGAGTTGAGAGTCTAGGAGGGTTTTTGCCATGAGGCCTGCGGCTTCGAGGTGTGAGTAGTGGCTGCGGAGCTCTAGGTGCTCGTAGAGGATGCTGCTCTCATGGTAGCGGAGGAGGTCGGATCTGCCGCGTTTGAAGATGTATTGGGCTTGGCAGAAGGGGGTTGTGGCGGAGAGCTTATCGTGGCTGCCTGCCCAGACGCCTTTAACGATGAGGCTGACGAGGCCGTTCTCCTTTGTGAAGACGGTGATGATGCGCTCGCGGTCCTTATATTCCAGGCATTTTAAAACGATGCCTTCGGTCTCTTCCATTCGTACTTGTTCCTTAAAAAGTGGGAAGATGTTAAAACTCTAGCTCTTTAAAAGCACCGATAGCTCAATCGGATAGAGTACCCGGCTTCGAACCGGGTGGTTACAGGTTCAAGTCCTGTTCGGTGCATTCTTTTTTCAATCTATCTGCCTCATGGTTTCTAAACTTCCGATTTTTTGCCACACTCAAAGAAGTTTTTCCGCGGCTGTGCTAGCGCTGCTGGGAAAAGGAGAGCACCACGCGTGCGGGCTCTACCGCGACTGGTTTACTAAAGGGGAGGTCTCTGACGAGGCTCCCTGGATAGAGTCGCAGGCGAGGGGGCTGGTGCGCGAGATGATCTCTTTTACCGACTTCTCTCTGCCGGAGGTCTCTCTTCTGCGCGAAGAGGGGGACACGGTAAAGTATCTTCTGCGTTATGGAGATGGAAGGGAGAGCGAGTCGGTGCTCATTCCGATGCAGTCGGGAATCACGCTCTGCATCTCTTCTCAGGTGGGGTGCAAGATGGGGTGCGCCTTCTGCGAAACGGGAAAGATGGGTCTTCTTCGCTCGCTTTCTGTGGAGGAGATCGTCTCTCAAGTTTTTATTGCAATGCGGGTGTTTAAGCGTCCGGTGCGCAACATCGTCTTCATGGGAATGGGTGAGCCTCTGGACAACTTCGACTGCGTCAAGCAGGCGATTGCGGTGCTGACAGATCCCTGTGGGATGGGCTTTGGGCCATCGAGGATCACGGTCTCGACGAGCGGGGTGCTGGATGGACTCGTGCGTTTCACAAATGAGATCGATCCTGCGGTTAATCTTGCGGTGTCGGTGAATGCGCCGAACGATAGTGTGCGCTCGAGGCTGATGCCGGTGAATAAGCGCTGGGATATGGCGGCTCTGAAAGAGGTGCTGATGCGCTACTGCGAGAATCCGAGGCGGCAGATCTTTGCTGAGTATGTGCTGATCAAGGGGATCAACGATTCGGTTGCAGCGGCAGAGGAGCTGGGGCGCTATTTGGAGGGGCTGCGGGTACGGGTGAATCTCATCGCCTACAATGCGCAGAGCAGGGGCGTTTTTGCGCCGCCGGACGAGGCGGAGATGGACGCCTTTGCTGCGAAAATAAGGGAGATGGGTTATCAGACTCTGGTGCGCCATCCAAAAGGGCGGGGGATCATGGCTGCCTGCGGGCAACTTGGTAAAAGGCAGAAAATCCTTTGCAAAACTTCGAGCTAATGGATATCTTCGAAAATATAGAATTAAAATCGGGATAGGTTAGTCATGGTCGACAAGAACAAGTTCAAAGAAGAAGATGCTGCGGGATATAAGCTCAATGTCTATGGCAAGGGCATTCATGTTACCGAGGCCATGAAGAACTACCTGAGCGATAAGCTGAAGAAGATCGATAAGCTCCACACGCACATCATGGATATCCACGTCTACATGGAGATCCAGCGCCTTGAACACGTGGTGACTATCGTCGCTAAGTTCGAGCATTTTAAAATTAAAGTCTCTGCCGATAGTACCGACATCTATGCTTCTATCGACACTGCAGTCCGCCGTTTGCAGCATAAGATCCGCAGATGGAAGGGGCGCATTCAAGATCACAATGCGAAGAAGCTCACTGCGACAGATGTTCTTGTCAACGTGCTAAATCGTCCCTACGACCTGATTGAAGAGATCAACTCTGAAATCGAGTTCGAAAACAAAAAAAATGAGCAGTATAAGCTTCCAAGTGTGATCGGCACCGAGAAGCTGCGTCTAAAGACTCTCAATATGGAAGAGGCTGTGATGAAGATGGATCTCTCTGGAGACCACTTCCTCGTCTTCCGCGGAGAGGAAGATCAGAAACTCAAAGTGATGTATCGCCGCAGTGATGGCAACTATGGCGTTATCCAGCCAGAGTAGAAAACCAAAGCAGAAGATCTTCGACGAGCTTCGTGGAATTTGGGTTGCTGCAACGGAAGAGGAGATCGTCCGTCAGACTCTGCTGCATCAAATGGTCGGCCTTCTAGGTTATCCAAAAGAGCTTCTTGCAATCGAAAGAGAGATCGGTCTACTTCCTCATCTACAGGGTGTAAAAGTTCCAGATCGCAGGGTTGATATTCTCTGTTTCGGTAGAGGAATCCACCCCGACCACGCCTTATATCCCCTGCTTCTCATCGAGTGTAAAAAAGAGGGGCTTGGCTTCGATGCAAAAGAGCAGCTTCTCGGATACAATAGCTATGTGGGAGCCTACTTCATCTCCATGGCAGCAAAAGATGAGCTCCTATTTGGCTATCCAGATCGGAAGAGCGGAACTTATGCTTTTGCATCCTCACTTCCTCCCTATCAAGAACTTATAAACGCGATAAAGAATGGAAGAGTATAAAGAGACAGACGTCCTCTGCTTTTTTGATGCAGAGATGCACCCGTGCGTGCAGCTCTTCTCTTCGTGGTTGGAAGAGAAAGAGGAGAGGTATCTTCTTTTTCTAAATCGGGGAGATCTTCTCTCTCAATTTCTTGCAGCCAGCCATCCTAAAGTTCGCTTTCTCTCTCTCGATGCAGACGAGGAGCTTTTAAAACAGCAGCTCCAGGAGTTTCTCTTCTTGCGCTTCTCCTATCATGAAGCTGAAAGGGATGAGGCGAAAGAGGCTTTTGCGCGGATTGAGAGATGCAGGGAAGAGGTCAACCTCATCGCTTCAGATTTTAAGGACATGGGAAAGAGGGTCCTCTCCAACTATCTCGAGAACTTTTCTGAGCTTGGAAAGGCAAAGCGCGCAAGCGGCCTGTTTGGGGAGTTTAAGGGAGTGCCTGCGATCATCTGCGGTGCGGGCCCCTCGCTGGGAAGAGAGATAGAGCAGCTGCGCAAGTGGAAGGGGCGCGGGGTGATCTTCGCCGGCGGCTCCTCGCTCAACGTTCTCTCCTCGTTTAACCTGCTTCCAGACCTCACTGCTTGTATCGATCCAGATCCACCGCTGGAGCGCTTCTTGCAGCAGCATGCGATCGAAGCTCCCCTTTTCTACCAGAACAGGGTGTCTCAAGAGCTTCTTGCGCAGGCGCATGGGCCCCGCCTCTGGATGCCAGACAGCGGAAACTACCCGATCGAATCCTGGATGAATGCGCAGGTGGAGATAGATGAGCCCCCCTTCGATGGAGGGTGGAATGTATCGACCTTCTCCCTTGCTCTTGCACGAGCTCTTGGCTGCAGCCCGATTATTCTTGTGGGAGTTGAGCTCTCGACAGATTCTGAGAGGGTCTACGGGGCAGGAGTCGATGAGAAAGTGGGCAGCCAGTTCATCGAAGCTGAAGATGTAGATGGCAGAAGGGTGTATACAAAGCGCGACTGGCAGATGGCAGCGAGCTGGATTCAGCAGTTTGCAGAGGCGCACAAAGATCTGCGGATTGTGAATGCAACGAGAGGCGGGCTTGAGCTGAAAGGAGTTGAGAGAAGCTCGCTTGAGGAGCTACTTAAAACGCATGGCCAGAAGATGGTCGATGTAGAAGCTCTTGTGCATGCGAAGGTTGCGCAGCTGCCGCCTGCGTGCGAAAGAGATCCTCAGGCGGTGAGCCTGGCAGTGAAAGAGAGTTTTTTAAAGTGTGAAAAAATTGTAGATGACTTGCTCACCTTATGCGAAAAGATCTATCCTAATCTTCCCAGCGAAAGAGGAGAGGGAGCTCTGCTAGAGGTTGAGCTAGAAGAGGAGGTTGCATACCAGATGTTTTTTGAGCCTCTCTGGCGGATCTGGCAGCCTCTTTTTACTCGCGATGCAGACGCCTCCCCCTACTTGCATAAACTAATATTTATTAAGAGAACCTGCAATGCACAAAGAGAGATATGAGACTGAAAATGGGCGCCTCACTCTAATCGATGAAGAGCTTGGCCTTCATCTAGAGTGCGCCTTTGATTCTGAGAAGGGTGCGCGCTACACCCACTATCCCGACAAGAAGATCGAAAGCTGCTGCTACTACGATGGAGAGCTCTTGCATGGTCCATCTATCTTCTACAGCAAAACAGGAGTGGTTCTTTCGCGCAGCTGGTATATCAAGGGGGTGCGTCAGGGGAAGATGTGGCAGTACTACACCTCTGGAAGTTTAAGCTCGGTGCAGCGTTATAAAGATGGGCTCCTCACTGGCAAACAGGAGTACTACTACGAAGATGGAAAGATCAAGAGTCTGATCTTCTACGACAGCGGCCATCTTCATGGAGAGCTTCTGCTCTATTACCCCGACGGAAAGCTCAAACGCCACACCTACTATGCGCATGGCAAAAGAGAGGGAACAGACCGCATCTGGAATCCGAAGGGAGTCTTAATTCAGGAGGGCGCGCTGTGCTAAAAGAGCGAGAAGCCCTACTAGAAAAATATCCCGACATCTATTTTTTTCTCTCTTACACCGACTACTCCGCCTATGAGATGACAAGTAGTGCAGATGGCAAAGTGAACGCCGTGCGGAAAAAAGGAAAGACAGAGGAGTTTCTGCACTCTATTTCTGACATCGATGAAGAGGTGAAGCTCTGGGCTGCATCACTTGATCTAGATGACATTGAGATCCTCTATGTTTATGGCGTGGGCTTAGGCTACTGCTATGCGGAAATAAAAAACTGGCTGCACAAGCTGCCTCAGCGGAGAGTTGTTTTTTTAGAAGATGACCTCGGTGCGATTGCTGCCTTCTTTCAGGCAGAAGCAGCCGCTGAGATCACAGAAGATCCGCAGGTAGTTTTGCGCTTCGTGCGCAGCTGGAAGGCAGATCTCGACAATCTAGCACAGACCTTTCCTTGCGCGCACGTTGCAGTAACTGCGCTTCCTGCCTACGCAAAAAAGAGCAGAGCGAAGATCTCGCGCATCCGTCTTCAGCTCCTCCGCAGCAGCTCCTCATTCCACGCGCTCTTCTCAGAGGCCCTCTTTTCGCATAAGCTCTTGCAGAATCTAGCTCCCAACTTGAAGCGTCTGCCTTCCGCTTTCTATGCAAATGAACTGGAAGGTCGCTACCAGGGCGTGCCTGCGATCATCTGCGGTGCAGGCCCCTCTTTGAAATCTGTGATCGGAACACTTAAAACACTTGAAAACCGGGCGCTTATCATCGCAGGTGGATCTGCCATTGCAGCGCTGAGTAATCAAGGAGTTGTGCCGCATCTTGCCATGGCTTTAGATCCGAATCCCGAAGAGTATGAAAGGTTGAAAGCTAGCGCCGCTTTTGAAGTTCCACTCCTTTTTGGCAGTAGATTGCAGCCAGATGTTTTCTCTACATGCAACGGCCCCATTGGCTACCTCAAATCTGATACTGGCGGCCTCTTTGAAAGCTGGATCGAAGAGCGCCTTTCGATAGATGGAGAAGCGATCGGACCCGATCTTGGAAGAGAGGCCTTTTCAGTGACAACACTTGCAATTGCATACGCCTATACCCTTGGCTGCACTCCGATCATCCTCGCTGGCGTCGACCTCGCCTATACTGGCAAGCAGCGCTATGCCGATGGCGTAGTCGCACAGAATGCAATCGATAAAGGCCAGCTGAAAAAAGATAAGCGCTCGACAGATAGGCTGCTCCATCGCAAGGACCGCCTCGGCAATCCTGTAGATACCATGGTGAAGTGGGTCATGGAGTCGGAGTGCATTGGCGCCTATGCTAAAGCTCATCCAGAGAGAGAGTTTTTGAGTGCAACCGAAGGAGGCATCGGCTTTCCCGGCATTGAATACACTCCTCTTGAAGAGATCGCAGAGCAGAAGATGAAACAGACGCATGATCTTCGAGGTAGGATTCACTCTGATATCCAGAACTTGAAGATGACGCAGATCTCAACTCCACGCATTTTTGCCCTCTACGAGCAGCTCAGATTGAGTTTGCGCAGATGCCTCGAACTCTGTGAAGAGATCCTGTATGAGATTAAGTCGGCCCAGACCCCTCTTCCTACCACCAAGATGGCACTGCTCGAGCACGACCTACAGAGTGAAAGTGCGTATGAGGCGCTGATGGCAGTTGCCGTTCCTGCGCTCGACCATCTCCTGCTGCGCTACATGGGGCGGTCGGAAAAAGATAAGGTCGATCAGCAGAGAATTAAGTGGCACCGCGTCAAAGAGATCATTGAGAGCCAACTTCAGACACTTGATAGTGATGGAGCTTGTTCCTAAGCGTTCTCACGCTGATTCCCAGGAGCTTTGCCGTCTGCGTCCGATTATAATTTTGCAGAGCCAGCGTTTCTAGAATGTGGCGTTTTTCTAGCTCTTCCAGAGTGAGGGGGCCCGCATACAAGCTCGGCCCGATCGAGCAGAGGCCCGGCTCTTCCAAGCAGAGATCGCTTGGGGAAATTTCTACCGTGCTGTGCATGACCACCAGCCTTTCGATGATGTTGGCAAGTTCGCGGATGTTGCCAGGCCACGGGTAGTTGAGCATCCTGTTTTTTGCAGCCAGACTTAAGCTCTTTCTAGGCTTCTGGTTCTCAGCGCATAATCTCTCGAGAAAGTGCTCCGCAAGAGGCAGGATATCCTCTTTTCGCTCTCTGAGAGGCGCAAGATGAATTGGCACCACATTGAGCCGGTAGTAGAGATCCTCTCGAAAGATCTTCTGCTCGACAGCTTCTTTCATATTCCGATTCGAGGTCGAGATTAAGCGGACGTCCACCTGTATCGGGTTTGGGCCTCCCACGCGCTCAAACACCTGCTCCTGCACTGCCCGCAGAAGCTTCGTTTGCACCGTGAGGGGAACCTCTGAGATCTCATCCAGAAGCAGGGTTCCTTTATCCGCTTGCTCGAACCTGCCGATGCGCCGATTTACTGCTCCAGTGAACGAGCCCTTCTCATGACCAAAAAACTCAGATTCGATCAGTGTTTCCGGAACTGCCGCGCAGTTGACTTTGATAAAAGCTGCAGAAGCCCTCGGAGACATCAGGTGGATCGCCTCTGCGATCACCTCTTTGCCCGTGCCCGACTCTCCACTGATGAAGACGCTTGCGGAGCTCTGTGCGATTTTAACCACATCGCTCAGGATCTTCTTCATTACGATGCTCTCTGCGATGATCTGGTTCTTTTTCGAGAGACCCGAGGCGGGTATTTCAATTTTATCTAAAGACACGGCGCTCCATTTTTGTGTATATTCTCTTAATAACCGATTTTGGCTTTAATTATATAAAATATATTTTAATGAAAAGACTAGCCGCACTACTTCTGCCCCTACTTGCAGCCGGCTGCTCCAACCTCGAGCAGTCTGAAGATGAGAAGATGCGCAAGCAGAACGCCAAGGGAGAGTACATCCAGCGCCATGAGAGCGAGTACCAGTTTAAGGTCGAAAGCCCCAAGATGCGCGAGCGAGAGAAGTACCCCTGGGAAGAGCCTCAAAAGAGCTCCCAAAAGTGATCTTGCCCTATTTCTTTAGCTTAATATAAGCTGTGATGCCTTCTCTGCATGCCGATGTGGCGAAATGGCAGACGCGGTAGATTCAAAATCTGCTCTGAGCAATCAGGTGCTGGTTCGAGTCCAGTCATCGGCAATAAAAGGCTCCCTAACCGGGAGCCTTTTTCTTGAGAAGAGATTAGCTGGATTTTTGGTCTGAGATCTCTTTGAAGAAGTGGTGGCGCGGCGCCCCATGCTCTTCCCATATTCCGGCATCTTTCATCTTTAGTTTTTTTGAAAGTATTGCTACGGAAGCGCCATTGTCCGTCTTTGCAGTGGCTGCAATTTTGTTAAGAAGGGGTTTGGATACTTGTCCATCTTTATCAGTGATCAGAAATCTATAATCTTCTTGAACTGTTAACGGCGCAAAGTCTTCGACTAGTGCTACTGCTGCCTCTGTTCCATAACCTGAGTTCCAAAAGCGAGCGTTTCCAAGACCTGCTAGCGAGGATTCTCCGGGATTGTCTCCATGGCCCAACACGATGTGACCCACAAATTCCCCGGTCTCTTTTAAGTAGATGGCCATTCCTCCAAAGGGATCTCCGCTCTGCCAACGCTTTATCCAGTTATTGACAAGCTTTGCTGTATCTTCAGGAGACTTTGTTTTTCCTCCCGCAAATTTTTCCATTACTTCTGTATTTCCATACAGAGAGGCGTATAAGGCGTGAGTCTCTTCCGTGGATCTTGGATTATCGTTTTGTGGGCCGAGGGATTCGATATGCAATCTGTCGGTATCGATCGTCGCAGAGAGCTGTCCGCGATCATCTTTATAAAAGCGCACCTCGCAATGGTCGCGATAGTGCAAACTAACCATATTTTTTAATGCAAAAGTCATAAGTACCTCCTCCGGTAAAAACTGCGCGGAGAGAGTAGATCGGAGGCTGCTTAACGCGCAAGCGTGATTAAACTCTGGAATTACTAGAGAGGATTTCGATTTTTTGATCTAATAACTATTCCGACTATAGATTAGGGCTATGGATAAACTGCTGCTTGTTGATGATCACTACTGTTTCGCTTGTGGTATGGAGAATCCGCATGGATTGCGCATACAATGGAAAATTGAAGGTGCCACTACAGTGGCTGAATTCACTCCGGATCGGAAATATCAGGGATGGCAAGGGATTTTACATGGAGGAATCATCGCCACGCTTTTAGATGAGGCGATGACAAGGCTTGCTTGCGAAGTTTGCGGAGGAGCACTAACAGCAGAAATGACCGTGCGTTTCGTGGCGCCTGCTCGCATTGGAGAGCTGCTGACAATCCGAGGGGAGATTATCTGTGAAAAGCGCAGGATCATAGAGATGAGAGCCTCTATCCACTCTTCAGGAGCGTTAATCGCGCACTCTACGGGCAAAGCAGTAAGAATCTAATTATTCTGCGCCGGGCCAAAATTGCGAATTTTTCGACATCTTTTGAGCCCTGGCAATTGCCTTAAAAAAGAAGCCGTTGTTTCCCCTGCAAATATCTGTATTATGTTGATGTAAACCAATAACACGAGAATGCTCGTGCTTTTCAAGGCAGAACTCGATGAACATCAGTGGGACTGAAATTTTTGTAGAAAAACTTCCAGGCACAGGGAGTTTGAATTTTGTTCTGATTCACAATGCGGGCTCAGATCATCGCTTTTTTACCCATCAGCTTGAAACATTGAGAAAGTTTGGCGATGTCATTCAGTTGGATTTGCCTGGTTCTGGCAAGAGTCAACCAATATCCAGCTATACAATGAGAGATTTGTCCTCCATTATTGCCAGGGTTTGTGAAAAATTATCTCTCGAAAATATCTGCCTGATAGGACTCAATAACGGCGCTAATATCGCGATTGATATGGTGCTGAATCACTCTTTGGCAATCGAGAGACTTGTTTTGATTGATCCTCCAATTTTTATGAACAAGTCCTTCGTTAGCGAAATCGATTCTTATATTGAGAGTTTAGAAAAAGCGGAGTTCAATCATCAGTTCGTGGCAGCGTTTGTTGATGCGCTATTTCTCAATACGGATTCTAGCAACAAGGAAATCGCTGCGAGTGCGTTTAATGGCGTAAATAAAAAATCTCTGTCCGGAATTTTTAGAGGGCTCCTTGAATGGGATGCTACATCAGCGGGGATCTTAAAAAAGATTGCCTGCCCAACACTGTGCATTTTAACTGATGAACATCACTGCTCTTATGAAAAGATGCATCGAGAAGCGCCTCAATTTGAAATCGGAAAAGTCGTGGGATCGAAATGTTGGGCTACTCTTGAAGTTCCCGAACAAGTAAACGCTATGATCACCCGTTTTCTAAAAATCCACTCCATGTATACACAAACAACCTGAAAAATCGGGAGTTTGACAAGGAGGCGCCTCAGATTTTTTGTTCGGAGCGAGTGACCATTGCCGAGAGGCAAGGCGCGAGTGAGAACGAAAAATCTGAGGCACAGCCGACGCGGTCAAAAACCGATTCTTCAGGTTGTTTGTGTATAACCGACCGATCGCTATCATGACGCTTTTCTAGAGGGAAGCGTTTTTTATTATTTAAATCATTAATTCTTTTGAAAACTCGTAGCTGATGAGCTGCAGGGGTTCGGTTTTTTTAAAGGCTTTTTCGTCGTGAGAAATCTTTAAAAGCTTCTTTCCGCCATCTTTGGCAATTTGTGCAACAAATTCTAAAACCTCTTTTTCAGAATCTGAAAAAACACTCAGATCGGGTTTCTCGATGCTTTTTAAAATATGGTGACCACCAGAAATCAAGACGCCTTTAGAGAGAAATAACTGATAGATGTTCTGGAACTGATCTGGGCATGGACCATATTCTAAATGGACATATCTGGCGCCGGTTATGCTCGTTCCGTGTTGCTGGTGGTGTTTAAAATCAGCATAAAACATGGCTTTGTTCAAAAATAAAGGGCTTTTCGTAAAGCCGATTAGGTAGCGCACGGCCTGTTTAAAGAGCTCTAAACAAAATGGTCTATTACCACTGTAGATGTCCGATGATTGGCTTTTCCAATGGACTTCAAGAGCGTTCAGTTCTGCGTATGCTTCATCGCACTTCAAACGTATATGGTCATCTTGCACGACATCTTGGACATAATAGGTTTCCCAACGTTTGATGCTCGCTTCTCCAACTTTTAAATAGCTTGCAAAAGCAGCTTGAGACATCCCAAGCAGAGCCCGAAATTTGATAATTTCTTCAGATGTTAAAAGATGGTGCTGCTTACGATATTTATCCGCAGCGCTTCTTCGAAGCACATTCATCTGCTCGCCGTCCATTAAAGGCGTCTGACATTTGGTGCAAACAAATGAAGGCACGACCACCTCAACTTCCTCTCCTTTTATCTCAGGATTAAAGCGGATGTTTTTTGACTCAAATTTTTCACAATCACAATTTAGGCATTTCATTTAATTTTCTCCTTTTTGTTGTGTTGAACGGCTTTGATGTAGAGAGACGTAATAATATCGCTCGTTCTTCAAAACAAATTTGATATACATCTGCTTTGCACATTTGGGACTCCACCAGCTAAAAGCCAGTAATTCAAGCCCAGCTACCGTCTTCTCATAGGACTTTTGCGGAGGTCTTGACCCCCTGTAATCCTTTGGCGAAATCTCCTCAAGCAGCCCCCTAATCAGTTGCCAAACATCATTCGCATCTCCGATATCCAGATCGTTTAACTCGCCGACAGCTTTCGACTGGTTAGCAAACAACCCAGATCGGTTTTTTAGATATTCTTTTGCTTCATTTAGTCGTTTAATTAGCTCTCGATCTGAAGGGCGCCCGCCTTGCATTGCACATCTCTTCATATGTTATAGTGGCATCAAATGATACCATTATACAATAAAAAAGTCAAAAATACATATAATATTTTTGGCTGAATCGAGCTTTTGTTACTTAAAATTAACGACTTATGAAAATTGGAAGCGAGAGAGGGTGACTAGCTGTTTGGCTAGGACTTCGACGGTATTGACGACAGCGAGGGTGTCCGAGAGGGACATCTTCTGGTGAATGAGAGGGAGCTCCGTGCAAGCGATGATGATTCCGTTAATAGAGTGCTCTTTCTGGATTCGAGAGATTATCTTTTTTAGTTCTTGAGCCTGTCTCTCTTCTACTTTGCCTCCGGCAACTTCTCGAATCAATTGATTCACCTGCTGTTGTTCTTTTGGAGAAGGGTAGAGGCATTGGATATCGGACTGTTCGTAAAGCTTTAAGTTGATTGTGGGTTCGGCGGCTAAGATCAATGCTTTTGAAATGTGTTGACGTGTGGCTTCTTTTAATCCTTGCTCCACCAGATTCACGAATCCCTCTTTTGGTAATTCCGGCAGAAATCCGTGAAATGAATTTGAGGCGATGCAGAAAAGAGAAGCGCCGGCTGCTTTAAGTTTCTCTAGGCAGAGAGCGATCTCTTTTTGGATCTTCTCTTTATCTCCTCGTGTAAAAGGATAAGAGACAAGGATGATCTCGGGAAATTCGTTGTAGTCGCTGGCGTTATACTCTTTTTGACAGACTTCCAAGATCGATGTGTAGAGAAAGGCGCTAGCCATAGGTCCAGCGCCTCCGATGATTCCGATTGCTTTATTCGGACCGCTAGCGCTTTGATCTGGCTTTGCCTCACTAGCATCGCTTGTCACCTTTTTACCGCCCCTGTTAATAGGCTTCACAGTCTAGTACTTGCTTTTGTGGTTCTTGTCTCCCTTCTTCTCATTCTTTTGATGCTTATCATCTTTTCGATGTTTGTCATCATTGTCTCGATGGTTGTTCTTGCGGTCGTTCTCCTTATTCCATCTATCATAATCGTCTTCGCTGCTAAACCAGTTAGCTCCATACCAACCAGATCCAAGCCAAATAGAGCTGTTTCCTTTAACCTGCTCTTCCACTTGAGCGCTCTTCTGAGCGCTTACGGCAGAAAGCGATGAATTAAAACCCACCAGACAAAGAGCAACGACTGCTTCTAGATAACGATTCATAAGATTCTCCTTAAAGTGAGTATTTTAACGTCTGCCACCACCACCGTGACCACCGCCATGGCCGCCACTGCGATGTCCTCGGTTGACATTTCCTCGATGATCCCCTCTGCCATCTCCTCGATAGCCATGGCGGTTATAGTTTCCGTGCCACTGGTTGAATTCGGCCTCGTTGCCAAACCAGTAGCCTCCATACCATCCCGGTCCGATCCAGATAGTGTTGGTCTCATACATCTGGTCCTCTACGTCCTGGCTCTTTTGCGAGCTTACAGCAAAAAGAGATGAGCTAGAGCTCAGTAGGCAGATAACGACCGCTCCCATTCTTAAAAAACGATTCATGACACGCTCCTTTGTAGACACCCTCGTACTCGGTGTATATTTAGTCGCTCTTTTTTTTCATAGAAGGTTTGACTAGTGAGTGTGAAAAACTTTTTCGAAAAAGCCTTTTAGTCGATATATTCATGGGCATGTCATTTCATGGTTTATATTCTTTTAAGATCGCTGAGTCGACTGGTCGCATGGCCAATCAAGATTTTGATACGCGCTGGCAAGAGTTTAGCCATCGGGCATGGGTGGGATGCAGGTTGCAGGCTGTTCAGTCGGTGGCCTTAACCGAGCTGTTTTTCCATGGTGGGCTCTGTTTAGGAACAAAGACTGTACGGACATTTGTCTACTGCTGTGTTAAGAGCGCAAAGAACGAGACGCTCTTTGAAAAGAGTCACGCAGATTTAGCAATTAGTGCCGGCGTGATCTTGTATGAAGCGATGTGCGAGCAGTTCAAGAACGTAACGGGTGGAAGAGTCTACGAGGCGAGATAACTAAAATTCAATCAAACGGGTTGTTTTATTTTAACACGTTTTTTTGGCTTTATTGATCGTGGCTTCGTCTGGGATAAGACATATTTGACTCGGCCATTTTTTACAGTAATTTCAACACAATCACGAGTGAACTGAAGCGTTTGTTGATCATCTGCAGATTGAACTTCGTCAAAAATAACGCAAAGCAGATCTCCCTTATCGGAAAAAAAGCCGACGCCTGATCCTTTTTTGGCTTCTACAGCATCACCTTTTGGACCAGAACTCCAAGAGATTGTCAAAGATGCTGAGCCTTCAATCGGATGAAAAAAAACCTTTCCTTTTTTCATGGCTTAACTTCTTTTAAGTCTTTGTGACTGTTTCGAATAGAACTTCCCGTACTATACATGGACGAGAAATAATTTCCCGCTGAAGTTTTCTTTATAATTACAACTAAATATCTTCGATTGTCAAGTCGATAAAATAGATGGTACTGATTTAATTTCTTTTGTTCGAAGATCTTCGTAGGATCCTTCAATATTCTTTAAAGAACTCCTTCCTAAAGAAAGGAGATTCTCTTCGGCTAAGGATAAAAGAGAATATGAATCCCGCCTAGATCCGGCCCTAAAGAGCCGGGATTGCGGCGTGGGGCCGTTCAATAAGCTCTAAAAGAATGTCAGTTGGGAGCATTGAAAAATGTTCATCCATTGCGTGCTTTAACTCGTCTGCCCCGACAATGATTCGGTCTCCAGTGATGGCGGTAATTATGGCAGCAACTCTTCTATTCATGAAACCACCCAAATTTAAATGGTAGATTATGACATAGGATTTTCTCTTGAGCAAAAGAAATTTACGAGACGAGATAACTGACACCCTTATCTAGCTGTTATGCGAAGGGGGTTTCTGACCAGTCGGGACGGCCTGAGGGGATGAGCCCGACGAGCACGGTAATTACTACGCCGGTGAAGAAGAAAGCCATCTGCCCAAGTGCTGCGATGAGAAGGCCTTGAAGCTGGAGGGTAGAGAGGGCGATGGCTATGACGACTTCGCAGAGCCCGAATAGAAACTTAGCTGGGTTGCGAGCGATTCGGTTAAAGAGATCGGAATTTAGACCTTCTTGTAGTGAGCCTGTAATTCCAAGGCGCTCTGGGGGTATGTTCTCAGCTGTTTTGCAACCTGTTTCGCCCAGGTCTTTGTCTGGCACAAATAGCTTTTGGGTCTCTTCGAGTGAGAATTTAAAGCGTAGAGTGGGTGTAAATAGTCCGTTAAAGAAGGCGTTTGCAAAACCATAGATCTTTACTAGGCAACTGTCGCTCTCTCCCGCAGCACTGGCATATCCAGAAAAGCCAGCAAAGTATGCAGGCTGAATCCATAAGACAGCAAAATATCCTCGGAAGTACTTTATCTCTGAATCTGGGCTGACGAAAAAATATTTTTTTGTTTTTTCTAAAATCTCCTTTTGAGACTGCTTTGCTTTTTCATTGTCGGGCATCAGCTTCTGCGTAATCACAGTAGCGCCAGAGGGGTTTCCTCCCTTCGAAGGATCCCCACCATGAGTTAGGATGCCTACGTAGTTGGAGAAGCAGGTGCCGTGGCGCAGGACCTCGAGGCCAAGGAGGTTGCCCAGGCCATCATCGAAGAGAGAGTAGAGAGGAAGGGTGGCCATCTGGAGCAGAGCGGTCAGGGTGCTTATCGTTGTCCAGAAGAGGTTGGTGATCGTCTCATCGCAGCAGGAGGGCTGTTCTTGAGAAGTATTATCTAGAGATTGTGCGCTTGCTTCAGAGACTTTGGAGAGTGCTGACATCGTTTATCACCCGCAACAGTTATCGACTAGACAGGGGTAAATAAACTCTGCGGTTATACAAGTGATAGTTAGGGTGGCTTCCAGTGCTGCAGCGATGAGAAGGCCTTGAAGCATGAAAGTCGAGAGGGCGACAGCTGTGATGACTTCGCAGAGGCCAGCTAGGCACTTAATAGGATTTTTAGAGATCCTATCGATGAGATCTGCATTTAATCCCTGTCTTAACGAGCCTGTGATTCCAAAGTGCTCGGTGCCGATCTTCTTTCTTGTGCGATAAGCTAGGCCACCGTAGTCGGGATCGTTATGAAAAACTTCTCTTGCTTCTTCGAGAGTGAATTTTAAGCGTAGGGTGGGGGTGAATAGGGCGTTAAAAACTGCATTTGCAATGCGGTAGGCTGTAAAAAGCGGATGCTCTTCACTATTTTTAGGAGCTACGCAGTTAAAACCGGAGAGCGCAGCGTGCATATGCGCATACCAAAAAACTTGGGACTCTTTTGTTTCGGAGTCTTTAAAAGCGTAGAAGTGGTTTTTTGTGCGCGCAAGATCATCGCTCTCCTCCATCTTTTTTCCAAGATCCCACGCTATATTTGTTGAGCCATTCTCTTTTCCGCCGAAGGAGGGGTCGGCGCCATGAGTTAGGATGCCTACGTAGTTGGAGAAGCAGGTGCCGTGGCGCAGGACTTCTAGGCCAAGGAGGTTGCCCAGGCCATCGTCGAAGAGGGAGTAGAGGGGGAGAGTGGCCATCTGCAAGAGAGCAGTAAGAGTGCTTATCGTTGTCCAGAAGAGGTTGGTGATCGTCTCATCGGAGCAGAAGAGCTGTTCTTGAGGAGTGTTATCTAGAGATCGAGAGCTTGCTTCAGAGACTCTGGAGAGTGCTGCCATCGTTTAGTTATGCGTTGCCGCAGCATGATAATAAGATTGCGGAGACGTATCCTATGGGCATCAGAGCGGCTTCATACATAGCGGCGAGTAGAAGGCCTTCAAGCAGGAGAGTCGAAAACGCGACAGCTGCTACCACTTCGATGAGGCCGATTAGGCATTTAGCGGGGTTTTGAGAGATTCGGTTTAAGAGATCGCTATTTAATCCTTGTCTCAACGAACCCATAATTCCGAAGTGCTCCGTGCTGACCTTTTGTTCTGTTCGATAAGCAGCGGAAATTGGGGTAATTTGGTAGTCAGGGTCATCTTCAAAAATTCGTTCAACTTCTTCGAGTGTAAATTTGACGCGTAAAGTCGGAGTAAACAGACCATTAAAGATCGCATTTGCTACGCGGTAGATGGTGACAACGCAGCCCCCTTCTTTGAGATCTGCAGCATGGTTGTATCCAGATAGGGTGGCATGAATAGTGGGTCCACCCCATATAGCTATAAATTTGTTGAAAGGTCCACCTGCTCTTGAATCTTTGAATGCATAAAAACGGTTTTTTGTAGCTGCGAGTTCCCTAGCAGTCCCAACTAGGATCGTCGAGCCATTCTCTTTTCCACCAAAGGAGGGGTCGGCGCCATGAGTTAATATGCTCACGTAGTTGGAGAAGCAGGTGCCGTGGCGCAGGACTTCTAGGCCGAGGAGGTTGCCCAGGCCATCATCGAAGAGGGAGTAGAGGGGAAGGGTGGCCATCTGCGAGAGGGCGGTGAAGGTGCTTATCGCGAGCCAGAAGAGGTTCGTAATCGTCTCATGGCAGTCGGGCTCCTTTTCGGTTGGAGCCTCTCTTGTCGGTTGAGTATGAAGATCGATATTTTTTAGATCAGATATTGTTGCCATGCAAAATATTATACTATGGTTTTAATATGAATTACAAATTATAAAAATTTTTCTTGTTTTAGTTGTATAAAAAATATTTTATATCGCAAAAACCCACTCTAAAAGGTAGCATGTTAACCATGTCAACTTGGATTCATAGATATCAGCTCTTTCTCTTTGATTTTGACGGGCTTCTCGTTAACACGGAAGACCTTCACTACGCTGCATATGTAGAGATGTGCAAGGAGCGCGGGTTCGATCTGGACTGGTCGATGGAGCGCTTTTTCGAAGCGGCGCACTTTAATGCGACGGGCCTGCGCGAGGGGATCTATGCGAAGTTTCCAGCTCTATTTGCTCAAGAGCCGCGCTGGGAGGTTCTCTACGAGGAGAAGAAGCGGGCCTACATGCGTCTTCTGATGTCGGGTAAGCTCTCTCTGATGCCAGGTGTAGCTCCTCTTCTGAAAGAGCTCGAGACGGCGGGCATTAAGCGCTGTGTGGTGACCAATTCTACTGCTGAACAGACGGAGTGCATCCGCGACCTTCTTCCAGAGCTCAAGTCGATCCCCGAGTGGATCACGCGCGAGTCTTACGCTCATCCAAAGCCGCATCCAGAATGCTACCAGAAGGCTGTAGAAAAGCTTGGAAGGCCTGGAGATAGGGTAATAGGCTTTGAGGACTCGTTCCGCGGATTTCAAGCCCTTACAGGCGCTGGCGTGAAGGGAGTGTTAATCGCACCTCGCAGCCACCCTCAAACACCCTCGCTGCCGCAAGGGATTCTCCACTTCGAATCTTTTAGCGAAATTTCTAGTAGTGTACTTGAATGAGAAAGAGACCTTGAGGAGGAGCTGATGAGGCTGCTTCTTTTCGGTCTTTTGCTCGCATGATTCTCTCGACCTCTTCGAGAGTGAGCCTTCCGCGTCCCACTTCTATGAGCGTGCCCGTGATGTTGCGCACCATCTTGTAAAGAAAGCCGTCAGCTTCAAATTCGAGCCTTACTCCACCTGGTTCCTCAACCAGATCGAGCCGTTTGATCGTCCTCACTGCATCTTTTGCAGCCGAGCCGCGGTGGGCCTCATTTGCAAACGAGGTGAAGTCGTGCGTGCCGACAAAGAGTGCGCATCCGGCTTTAACGAGATTGAGATCAAGCGGCGTGTGAATGTGCGTGGAGTAGAGGCGCTTGAAGGGGTCGGGTACGCGATCTAAATGCAGGCGGTAGTGGTAGATCTTGCCGCTCGCATCAAAACGGGCGTGAAAATCGCGTGCTACCTCTTCAATGGATAGGATGCGGATCTCGTCTGAGAGCAGACCGTTTAACGAGGCGAGAAGCTTGTGGGTGTCTTGGGGCTCTTGTGTTGTGAAGTGGGCGGTCTGTCCGAGTGCATGGACGCCTGCGTCTGTTCTTCCCGATCCTGTCGCATGAGTAGGAGTGCGCAAGGCGGTCGATAGTGCTTCCTGAACCAGAAATTGAATGGAGGTGGCGTTCGGCTGCACCTGCCAGCCGCTATAGTTTGTTCCATCGTAGGCTAAGACGAGCTTGTATCTGTACATGCTAATGAATTTACTGCAGCCCAGTCTTCGGGAGTGGTGAGCTTGATGTTGGAAGAGGAGCCAGTGACGAGTTTAACGGGATAGCCTGTGAGTTCAACGAGGGAGAGGTCGTCAGAGACTGTTAGGTTTCGCTCCTGCGCGATTTTAAAGCCCTGTTTAAGCAGCGAAAGGGGGGCGATCTGCGGTGTCTGTATCTCCCAGAGGTTTGCGCGATCTAAAGTGGTTGTAACAAAGCCATTTTCGCCAGTCTGTTTGATCGTGTATTTAACGGGTGTTGCGAGGGCGACTGCCGGGTGCTCGCGCGCTTCGTCCAGAAGTTTTTCAAAATCACTGCGCTGAAGACATGGCCGCGCAGCATCGTGGACGCAGACCAGGTCGCAAGTCGTTGAGATCTTTTGCAGGCCGTTCCAGAGAGAGTCCTGTCTTCTCTCTCCTGGAAGAGCAAATGAGAGTGGTCTTATTCCAGAAAAAAACGGCTGATGTTCTGGAGCACAAACGACAATGATCTCTGCGATTTCATCGAAGGAGGCGAAGAGTTCAAGCGAGTGCAGAGCAACAGGTTTTCCCTTAAGTAAGAGAAACTGTTTTGGAGTAGCGGCTCCCATGCGGGATCCAATGCCACCAGCGAGAAGAATAAGAGAGATTGATTGAGACATATTTCTATAAATGCAAAACGCGGCTGTTTAAGCCGCGTTCTGCTTTGAGATAAACTAGAAGCGAATTAAGAGAGGTGTTTGCTGACCAGTTTTGTCATTTCAAACATGTTAACTGCTTTCTTGTTACCCAGAACTTTCGCGAGCTTCTCATCTGGGAGAATGTTGCGCTTGTTAGCTGGGTCTTGTCTCTTGTTTGTTTTGATGTAGGCCCAGAGTTTTTTTGTAACTTCTGTGCGAGGCATTGGGCCTCTTCCGACAACAGCTGCGAGCTCTTCGCTAACTTTCATCGGTTGCATGAACTTTGATTTCTTTTCTTTTGTTTCTTTTGCCATTGTACGTTCTCCTTATTGTGAACACCTTCTTAGGGACTATCCTATAAAGTAAAAAGAACTTTTCTGGATAGATTCTCGAGGGTGGTTTAGTTCATTCCTCGAAAGACTGTTGTAGCTTTCTCGAGGCATTATAGTCAAAAAAAATCGAAAGAAGAAGCAGAAAAAGGAAAAATTTTAACAGTTCATAGACGATTTTTATCAAAGGAAATACTTGCCTTTTAGCGGTGCGGAGTGGCAAGGTGTTTTCTATGCCTACCACGAGTATTGAAAGAGAAACTACCAGTTTGGAGAGCGAGTGTGCGCAGATTTCGCCTCTTGTAGAGGGGCTAAAAAGAGCCGCTTCTCTTGAAGAGAAAATCAGCCTACTAGACGCATTCCCAAGAGTGGAAGAGTTCTTTAGGCTGCCTAGCATTCTACGTAGTCTGCTAAGCGATCTTCCGAAAGAGAGTCAGCTCGTTATCAAAGCTGTCGCAGCGACAGGTCAAGGCCCGCGCGTCCTCTCTTTCCCTTCTCGAGATCCAGATGCACTCCAGAAACTTCAGCAGCTAGTCACAGAACTGATTGCTGTAGAGCGTTTCTACAAAGAGATCGGCGGAATTGTCGGTTACCACCTTCTTATGCAGCGCTGCCTGCTCGCGGGAGAGACGCCCGCTGAAACCAGCGAAGTGAGCTACCATCCTCCTGAAGGAGTAGATATCTACGTAGAGACGAGAGAGGTGCGCGAAGCGCTCATTGCAGGGATTGAGAAGATATCGGAAATGGCGGAGATCTACCCTGTAGGCGGCGCAGCCGATCGATTAAATTTTAAAGACCCCAAGAGCGGAACTCCTCTTCCTGCTGCTAAGCTTCCCTTTGGTGGAAAGACTCTTCTAGAAGGAATGATCCGAGATCTTCAAGCGCGCGAGTATCTGCACTACAAGCTCTTTGGCCAGCAGGTGCAGACACCAATTGTGATGATGACATCGCAAGAGAAGGACAATGAGGCGCAGATCCTCTCGATCTGCGAATCAAACGGCTGGTTTGGAAGACCGAAGAGCTCCTTTCACTTCTTCTCGCAGCCCTCTGTTCCTTCGATGAATACGAAAGGAGAGTGGTGCATGCAAGGCCCTCTTCAACTTCTTCTTAAGCCGGGTGGACATGGTGTTATTTGGAAACTAGCTCGAGATAGCAGAGCATTCGAGTGGCTGGCGAGCTTAGGAAAGAGAAAAGCACTTGTGAGGCAGATCAATAATCCGATTGCTGGAATCGACTACGGTCTGCTGGTTTTCACGGGAGTGGGCTTTAAAGAGAATAAAATTTTTGGCTTCGCCTCCTGCCCGCGAAAGGCTGGAGCGATGGAAGGAACGAACGTCCTTCTTGAACGAAAGAAAGATGAGGGGATGGAGTATGTTCTCACCAACATCGAGTATTGCGACCTGCAAAAGTGCCAAGTTGTAGACCAGACGGAGAAGAGAGATCCCGAACACTCCAAATTCTCATCTAATACGAACATTCTTTTTATAGATCTGGAAGCGGTGAATCAGGCGGTTATCGACTGTCCGTTTCCCGGCGTAGTGATCAATCCAAAGAAGATGAGCTACAAGCGGGATAATCAAATCATTGAAGAGGAGGTCGCTCGCCTCGAGTCGACGATGCAGAATATTGCCGACTGCTTTGTGCAGTCCTTTCCTGAGCCACTTCCCAAAGGAAAGAGAAGAGAGGAGATGCGGACCTTTCTCACCCTAAATGATAGAAGGAAGACGATCTCTACAGTTAAGCGCGAGTATGTGCTTGGCGGCCAGCTCGGTGAGACGCCAGAGGGCTGCTTTATCGATCTCCAGGAGAATGCACGGGAACTACTACTCGACTTTTGCAAATTGGAGCTGATTGAAATTAAGAGAGGGCTCCCCTTTCCCTTCCTCTTCTCCTACCACCCAGCTCTAGGCCCGCTTTACACGATCATTGCGCAGAAGCTCCGCAGAGGAAAGATCACCTCTGGAAGCGAACTTAAGCTAGAGATTGCTGAGGTTGAAATTTTGAACATCGATCTGGATGGAAGCTTGACCATCGAGGCTAGAGAGCCGATGGGAGAGCCGGATTCCACAGGAGCGCTTATCTATTCAGAAAAGGCGGGCAAGTGCACGCTTAAAAATGTGCACATCCATAATCAGGGAATCGACTGGCAAGCCAGAAACACCTTCTGGAAGCAGGAGGTTGCGCGCAAAGAGGAGTGCCGCATTCTCATCCACGGAAGTGGAGAGTTCTATGCCGAAAATGTCACATTGAAAGGCCCTCTTTCAATCGTTGTAGAGGATGGAGTGCGCGTCACAGCGATGAGTGTAGAAGGTAGGGTTCGTTTTATCAGAGAGCGTATCTCACAGCCCAGCTGGTCGTGGCGCTATCAGATCACAGAGGATTTCCGTCTAAGCCTCTCCAAATAACAGATTCTCTTTTTTTGGAGTGCGGCGACCTGGCGCCGCTTTTCTCAACATCGCCCTGGCGATGTTTCTTTGAGGAGAGATCGCCGAGTCGATCTCAAGAAAAGCGGCGCCGGGTCGCCGCACTCCAAAAAAGAGGGGATAAAAAAAAGGCTCGGGGTTTTAGCCCCGAGCCTTTTTCTACGTTCTTAGCTTACTTGGATTAAGCGTTGTGGTTAGGAACGAGATGACCTGCTATCGCTTGGATCACAGTTTCGCGAGTTGCGTTCTGTACTGCTACTGCTGTGGCCGCTACAGCACGAGCTGCCATAGCACGTCCACCATGGGCTGCTGCTTCGGCCTGTCCTACTGGTGCAGGTCCAACCATCGCATCAACAGCGAGGTTAGCGAAGTCAGCTAGTGCAACAGTGTCAAGTGCAACAACAGCTCTTCCAGCTGCTAGCTTTTGTGCGAACTCTATCTGAGCTGGTGATGCAGGTGCAACAGCTGCTGCAACTGCAATGATGATATCGTTAGCAGTTGCGTTTTGTACTGCTGCTGCCGTAGCTGCTGCTTGGCGAGCTGCTTGAGCGCGTGCTTGAGCCGCACCTGCGTCAACTGTTGCTGGAAGCGATGCAACCATCGCATCAGCAATAGCTTCTCCGTGCTGCGCAAGAGTCTGGCCAGCTCCTGCTGCAACGTTTCCTGCGGCAATAACTGCATCCAGGTGGATTCTAGCTTGGCTTCTAGCAGGAGGAGGTGGTGGTGGAAGTGGTAGTGCTGTAAAGGCTACAGTTGCCATTACACCAAGAATTGAATCGAGAGACGATCCTTGTCTTGCAGTTTCAGTTTGTCCGGCAGCAAGAACTCTTCCAGCGCGTGCCTCAGCTGTGTCATGGGCAGCAGCTGCTGGTAGGGTTGCAACCATTGCATCAGCAATGCGCTGAACCTGTCCTGCATCGGCAGCACCTGCTGCTGCTCTTCCGGCTGCAATTGCGGCTTCACGTGGAGTAGGAGCGGGAGCTGGAACAGTTAGAGCTGCGTCTACGATTGCTGTGATTACAGCATCGCGAGTTGCTCCAACTTTGGCGGCTTCAGTCTGCCCTGCATGAAGAGCTCTTAAAATGCGCGCTTGAGCTGCAGCTGCATCAGCCAGTACTGGCAGTGTTGCAATGATCGCATCAACTGTGCGTTGAGTGAGTGATGCGGCAGGTTCTGCGGCAGTTGCTCTTCCGGCTGCGATCGCTGCTTCACGTGGGGTTGGAGGAGGAGGAGGGAGTGCAGCGCCTGCGCAGCAGTCGCAGAGAACTGTGATGACGACAGCGAGGAGAGCTGCAGCTGTAAGGACAGCTAAGCCGATGAGTGTCTCTTCAGGATGAGCTCTTACAAAGTCTGCTGTGAAGACGTAAGCAGCTGTTGCGGCTTCTGCAACTGCTCTACCAAAAGCGGCAAAGTGAGGAGCAAGAGCGACGTAAATTTTTACTGCCATGTCGTACATGAAGTCGAAAAAGACGAGCGCGCCATCTTTTAACCAGATAGCAGTATCTTGGATCCAGACAGCTGAGTAGGATACGCCGTCAAGGGCCCATGTTCCAACTTGAGCGCCGATCTCAGTTGTGTGCTGCCAGCAGTTAGCTGCTTCAGCAGCGAAGTCTGTTTTAGCTATTAAAGCTTGTGTTGCTTGTGGTGTAGTAGCGGTTGCCATGTTTTCTCCTCCAAGAGATTAAATTTCCAGAATATTATCAGTGGGGGTGAGATTGTTGTAAAGTAGACATTTTCTTGTTGATCTCACGCTCCAAAGGAATTTATTGTAGGTATAACAATGGGAGATTTATGAACGAACAGACACAAGATCGTCTGAAGAGTATCGAAAGCCGACTCCTCCACATGTGGAGGTATCTTTGACCTGGCTACAAAAGAAAAGAGGGTAGAAGAATTTGAACAGCAGATGGCCTCGCCAGCTTTTTGGGAGGATGCTGCGCTCGCTCAAGGTGTGATTTCAGAGTGTAACGACCTGAAAGCATGGACGATACCTTATAAAGAGATCAAACAGAGATTTGAAAATACCGCAAGCCTGCTCCCCGAAGCTGAAGAGTGTGGAGAGAGTGAGCTAGTTCAAGAACTTCTTGGCGAGCTCGATGCTGTTGAGAAAATTCTTGAAGAGCTCGAGGTGCGCAAGATGCTCTCGGGCGAGCTCGACTCAAAAAATTGCTACTTAAGCATTAATTCTGGAGCGGGTGGCACGGAGGCGTGCGACTGGGCGCTCATGCTCTCTCGGATGTATGAGAGGTGGGCGACAAAGAGGGGATGGGGGGTTGAGGCTTTGGAAGCGACCGAGGGAGAGGTGGCAGGGATAAAGAGCATCACCTTCAAAATCACAGGGGCTTTTGCCTACGGGTATGCAAAAGCGGAGAAGGGAGTTCATAGACTTGTTCGGATCTCTCCTTTTGATAGTAATGCCAGACGCCATACGAGCTTCGCCTCTGTTGATGTAACGCCCGAAATTGGCGATGAGATCAAGATTGAGATCAGGCCTGAGGATATTCGCGTCGACACCTACCGCGCTTCGGGTGCGGGCGGCCAGCACGTCAATAAGACAGACTCGGCTGTGCGCATTACCCACGCTCCCTCGGGGATGGTCGTCTCCTGCCAGAGCGAGAGAAGTCAGGTGAATAATAAAGAGACCTGCATGAAGATGCTCCGCGCTAAGCTGTACGAGAAGGAGTACAACGAGAGGCAGGAGAAGCTTAAGGAGATGGGTGGAGAGAAGAAGGAGATTGGCTGGGGCAGTCAGATCCGCAGTTACGTCTTCCAACCTTATACACTTGTCAAAGATGCAAGAACCAAGTACGAAGTGGGAAATGTACACGCTGTAATGGATGGGGAGATCGATGATTTTATCAACGCTTATCTCAAAGAGTTTGGATAGATATGAGTGAGAAGATTCCTGGATTTGAGATTCGCTACACGCAGCTAACCGACGCTTCTAATCTAAAGGAGTGGCTGAATGCTCCTGGTATGCTGCACTGGTTTCCCATGCAGGAGGAGAAAGAGATTGAAGATGCAGCGCAGGCGTGGGCGAGCTTCTCACGCTGGAGCTGCAGTTTGACTTGTACAATCGATGGGGTGCCCTGCGCAATCGGAACTCTATTTCTGATGCCCTATCGCAAAGTGGCCCACCACTGCTTAATTAAAGTTATTGTCGACCCGAAATTTCAGAGAAGAGGCGTCGGGACGGAGCTGATAAAAAATCTTAAACATCTTGCTAAAAGCTACTTCCGCCTGCAGATCCTACACGTAGAGGTTTACGAGGGTAATCCTCTTGTAAAACTTTTGCAGAAAGAGGGGTTTCGTCAATTTGCCAAACAGGAGCGCTTTGTGAAAGAGGGAGAGACCTACCTAGCGCGCCTACTATTCGAATGCTTCTTGTGAGACAAACGAAATGAATCAACAGACCGCTCCTAAGCTACACATCCGCATTACAGAACCAGAGGACTCGGAGCATCTCAAGAGCTGGCTCTTTGAGCCTGGCGTACTCCGCTGGTTCCCCATGTTTGATGAGCGCGAAGTAGAGGATGCCGTGAGAATCTGGGTTAGCTATGCAAAACATGAGGCGTGTTTTACAATTGAGTGCGACGGGGTTCCATGCGGAGTCGCAAATCTCTACCTTCAGCCCTATAAAAAGTTGGCACACCAGTCTCTTTTTGCTATTATCGTCTCCGAAAAATTCCGGAATAAGGGGATCGGGACAACTCTTCTTACCTATCTAATTAAAGTGGCAAAAGAGAAGTTCAATTTAGAGATCTTGCACCTGGAAGTATACGAGGGAAATCCAGCGATTCATCTCTATCGAAGAATGGGCTTTGTCCAGTATGGGGTGGAGACTCACTTCATTCGAGACAGCGGGGAGTATATCTCCAAGATCATGATGCAAAAAATATTATAGAAATCGAGTGGGAATATGGCAGGTCATAGTAAGTGGGCAAACATCAAACACCGCAAAGGGCGCTCCGATGCGATCAAGGGGAAGCTCTTTTCTCGTCTTACCAAGGAGATCATCTCTGCGGTAAAGCAGGGAGGTCCCGATCCCAAATCCAACTCCAAGCTGCGGCTTGTGATTCAGAAGGCGCGCGAGAATAACCTCCCTGCCGACAATATCGAGCGCAACATCAAGAAGGCCTCTAGCACCGATCAGGCGGACTTTGAAGAGTTGACCTATGAGCTCTATGGGCATGGCGGAGTGGGAATCATTGTAGAGATCATGACGGACAATAAGAATCGCACCTCATCAGACATGCGGATAGCCACGAATAAGCGCGGTGGCACGGTCGCGAATCCTGGGGCTGTCATGTTTAATTTTGATAGAAAGGGCTTCATCCAGGTTCTCAAAAAAGGAGTTGACGAAGACGCCCTCTTTTTAGCTGTTTCAGAAGCTGGAGCGGAGGATTTCGAGTCGAATGAGGAGCTCTTTCTTATCACAACTCCTCCGGATCTGCTCTACCAGGTCAAAGAAAAAATTGAGCAGATGGGCTACACCTGTCAAGAAACAAGTTTAGAGATGATTCCCAAGGTCTGGATCGAGTGCGATTCTGAGAAGGCGAAGGATAATCTTGCTCTAATTGAGTGGCTTGAGAATCTAGACGACGTCGACGCTGTCTATCATAATATGAAACTCCCTGAATAGTTAAATTTTAATTATTTCATTTGATTAATTTCATATAAGAAAAGTCATTCGTCAGCTAAAATAGTACCTCATCATACTAAGGTTTAAGGGAAAAATGAGCTCACTGAATGCCTCTCTATTTCAGCTTCAATCCTGCTATTCAAAAGTAGCTGCTCTTCCAGAAGATCAGTTTCTCTCTTTTAATGAGGAGGAGGAGCTTGAGAGTGTGGACGCTCCCGAGGCTATTTCCTACTGCTGCTACACCTACTCAGCTGAACTTTCCGACACTGAAAAAGCTCGTAATAAGAGAAGCTGGCAGATCTTTGAACGGATTGTAAGAGCTACCTTTCTCGAAAAAGAGGTGAGCAGATTTTGCAGTCGATATAAATTAAATTTTCAAGAGGCAATTGACAAGGGATCTCCCCTGAAAGCACGCCATATTCAATCTATTGGCGTTGGGGCAGCAAAAGTATTTAAAAGCGATCTCGCTGACCGCGGATCGATAACGAAAGAAGAGGTTGCTCAGTATCTCAGCTCGGCTAGAACGCGCGCGCATTTAGGCCAAGAGATCCCTGTTGAACGGATTAGGGGTGGTGCCGAGTCTGTAGGTGATATGCTTCAGTACAATCCTCTAAAGCTCGATAGAGAGAAGCTCTCTTATTATGAGCATCTGTCAAAAAATAGAGACGCGCTAACAGAAGATCAGGTCTTTCCTTTTCCATTTGCCGGCTTTCCTGCGTTTGAAGGACTTGCAAAAGTCCTCGTCAGCAAAGAGTTTGAAAAGGGAGAGATTATCACTACTTTAGATGAGGGTGGAGAGCTCGACTACTATTCAGTGTATTCGAAAATTAATGTGGCCGGTCTTGTCGCCTACGCGCTAGTTCCGATTGCTGTAGATTCGCAGATGCGGCACGCGATTTTCATTCGTCCGACTCAGGTGGCTCCTACTATGGAGAATGCTGTGCCGAGTTGGATCAACGATCTGGAGTATAATATTGGAGAGAGTGGTGCTGGAGCCGCGAAGAAACTTTTTGAGCAGCTTTTTAATGACACAAACTTCTTTAATGGCCCGATCGATCTCGTTGGCTATAGCCTTGGAGGGACGCATGCGCAGCGGCTCCTAGTAGAGTTTTGGAAGCGCATAGCAAGAGTCTTCTTTTTCAATGATCCAGGCGTCGATGAAGCTACGGCAGAGCGTTTTAGAAAAGAGATTAGCGCCGCAGGTTCCGATCATAAGCCAGAGATCCACATCTTCAGAAATGAGAACGATAAGGCTGACCACGTTGGCACAGAGCATCTTGGCGCCGGTTTGGCAGGAGTCCGTGTTAAGTTAACTGTATTCCAGAAGCTACCTCCAGGAGGTCCCCACTTTGGAACCCATGCAACTAGAGTGGGTGAGCTCTACAACAAGAGCAAGATTATAGAAAATCAGGCTAGCATGGTGGTTTATCACGATGGAGAGAAGATTACCCATCGTTATACTGAGAGTGGAACTCTGCAAAGAACTTCTGAGAGCGATCCCGAAGCACTGAGTCGCGAGCTCATCACAAAAAATCGCGGCGCAGATATCTTATGGTGGGAGGAGCTTCGCCTCTCCTGCATCACGCGTCTTTTCCACCAGATCATCGTTGGTCTCTATGCTTGTTTTAGGGGTATCTTCGAATGTTTCGGGGTGGAATTTTTCCGCACAAATAGCCATGAAGATCTCACGCGTCTTGAGACTGAAGACTCGATCTAATAGACCTCTTTCGAAAGAGGTCTAAGAGGATGTCTACAAAGGCAGCAACATGCTTTTTTAGTCTTTTCGGCAGACTATAAATTGTCTTTCTTGGTCTGCTTTCTCAAGTATGTCCTCCGAAAAACAATTTAAATTCTGCCAAAAAACCTTAAAAAATCAAAGTTTCTGACTTTGTAGACATCCTCTAATCTAAAAAGATCTATCATTAAAATTTTTTAATCCTCTATATCAGGCTTTAGACCTCTTTCGAAACTTCATTCGCTCGTTAAAATTGGTCTTTTTGGCATCTTTGCCACAAAATTTTTCGACCATGTGTTTACACATGCTGTCAAAATTTTGCGGCAAATCTGCACAAAAATCCTCAATTTTTCCGAACAAAGTAAATTTCGAAAGAGGTCTATTTCTACACGGATGGATATGTCGGAAGAGAAGAGACGTTTAGAGGAAGACTCTAAGCTAGAGAAGCACTGGCGCAGGTGGGGTCCCTACCTCAGCGAAAGGCAGTGGGCAACTGTGCGCGAGGATTATAGCGAAGATGGCGATGCGTGGAGCTACTTTACGCACGACCAGGCGCGCTCGCGTGCATACCGCTGGGGAGAGGATGGAATTGCGGGTATTTCCGATAACCATCAGCGCCTCTGCTTTGCTCTCGCATTCTGGAATGGAGAGGATCCGATTCTCAAAGAGCGTCTCTTTGGCCTAACGGGAAAAGAGGGGAATCATGGCGAGGATGTGAAGGAGTACTACTTCTATCTCGACAACACCCCAACGCATAGTTATATGCGTTATCTCTACAAGTATCCTCAAGCTGCTTTTCCCTATGCGAAGCTCGTTGAAGAGAATAAGAAGCGGACGCAGAGCGAGCGCGAATATGAGCTTCTGGATACGGGAATCTTCGAGAAGAGCCGCTATTTCGATATCGATATCGAATATGCCAAGGAGTCTCCTGAGAACCTGCTTATCCGTATTACGATTGCGAATCGAGGCGACGTAGCAAAAACGATCCATCTGCTTCCCACTCTCTGGTTCCGTAACACCTGGTCCTGGACAGAAAAGCCGGTCAACAAACCGTTGATAAAGGCTGGAGGGGGCTGTTTAGAGGCGATCCATCCAGATTTAGGAAGACGTTTTCTCTATTTTGAAGATGGCGCTCAAACGCTATTTACTGAGAATGAGACAAACGCTAAACGGCTCTTCGGAAAACCGAATAGCTCGCCCTACGTTAAAGACGCCTTTCACGAGTATCTAATCCATAAAAATTCCACGGCAATAAATCCCTCTCACAGCGGCACCAAGAGCGCGCTGCATTTCGTACGAGAGGTTGCACCCGGAGCTTCCATTGAAGTTAAGCTGCGGCTTACCAGCGAGAAGGGAGTGAAACGTCCTTTTGAGAAGTTTGAAGAGTGGATGAAGAAGAGGAAGGAGGAGGCGGACGCATTTTATCTGGAGCTTGCAGATCCTCATCTCACGCAGGAGCTACGTCAAATTCAGAGGCAGGCGCTAGCGGGAATGCTCTGGAATAAGCAGTTCTACCACTATGCAGTGGAAGATTGGTTAAGTCGGGATCCTCTTGCACTGGGAGAGAGGCCAAAGAGAAAGATCGGGAGAAACGCCGACTGGGTGCACATCTACAATGACGATGTCCATTCTACGCCCGATAAGTGGGAGTATCCGGGCTTTTTTTCTTGGGATACCGCCTTTCATACGCTGCCGCTTGCGATGATCGATCCCGAATATGCGAAGAAGCAGCTCCTCCTGCTTACGCGCGAATGGTATATGCATCCGAATGGTCAGCTGCCAGCTTACGAGTGGTCTTTTGGAGACGTAAACCCCCCAGTACACGCATGGGCAACCTGGCGAGTTTATAAGATAGGAGAGAAGCTGCATGGCAATCAGGATAGATTTTTTCTCGAGAGAGTCTTTCAGAAATTGCTGATGAATTTCACCTGGTGGGTGAACCGGAAAGACGCCGAAGGGAGAAATATTTTTCAGGGCGGCTTTTTGGGAATGGATAATATCAGCGTATTCAACCGAAGTGAGCATCTTCCAAATGGAGGGACTCTCTATCAATCAGATGCGACGAGCTGGATGGGGATGTACTGTCTGAATATGCTTACAATTTCTCTGGAGCTCGCTCATGAAAATCCCAGCTATGAGGATATGGCCAGCAAGTTTCTTGAGCACTTTCTCTATATTTCAAATGCGATCAATCACAAAAGCAGCGACAGGCTTCCTCTTTGGGATGAAGAGGATGGTTTCTACTACGATCTGCTGATGCTTCCCGATGGAACGCACCACCATCTCAAAGTTCGTTCGATGGTAAGCATCGTTCCTCTTTTCGCTGTAGCTGCTGTGCCAAAAGAGATTTTCGAAAAGTTCAAGGGTTTTAACAAACGACTTGAATGGTTTCTAGATAACCGTCTAGACCTCTGTGACAAGGTGGCCTGCATGCGCACGACTGGTGTCGAGGAGCGCAGGCTCTTCTCCATTATGAACCGCGAGAGACTAAAACGGGTGCTTGAGAAGATGCTGGATGAGAGTGAGTTTTTAAGCCCTTACGGCATTCGCTCACTATCTAAATACCATGAAAAACACCCATATGTTTTGAAGCTCAACTCCCACGAGTACACCGTGGCCTACGAGCCAGCCGAATCGACAAGCCGATTATTCGGGGGGAATTCCAACTGGCGCGGGCCGATCTGGTTTCCTCTTAATATGTTAATCATTGAATCACTTCAGAAGTTTCATTACTATCTGGGCGATGAGTATAAGGTAGAGTGTCCCACCGGTTCTGGAAAAATGATGACCCTTTGGGAGGTCGCTAGTGAAATCGCAAATCGCTTGGTCCGCATGTTTTTAATGGACTCTAACGGACACAGACCTATCTACGGTGGAAATACCACCTTTCAGGATGATCCTTATTGGAAGGATCACCTGCTTTTCAACGAATACTTTCATGGCGACAATGGCAGCGGAATTGGTGCTAGTCATCAGACGGGATGGACGGGTCTTGTCGCCAAGCTTATTCAGCAACTTGGACACTACCAAGGGATGTCAACCACATGGCAGTAGAAAATATGACGTATGCGACTGAATCGACTCTGAAAACAGAGTCTGTAAAAAAGAAGAAAATCCTCGTTCTTATTAGCTATGGTGGAGGCGGTCACAAAGCAGCAGGAGAGTCCTTAAAAGAGATTTTAGGCGGCATCTACGATGTAGAAGTTGTAAATCCACTGGTTGACATGCTTCGTCCAATTGATGGACTAAGCGTTCTCACTTTTGGCCGATTTACTGGAGAAGATCTCTATAACTTCATGTTAAGAAAGGGCCACCACTGCTTTATAAAAGTTCTCTTCTGTCATGTCGGCACCTACTACATGCGTTCGAAGATGAAACGTGTAAGAAAGCTCTTCGATAAGTATCTCGTGAGGTGTGGAAGCGATAGACCGTCGCTTATTATCTCTACTTTCCCAATGGTCAATGCCCCCCTTTTTGAATCTGCGCAAAACGCAGGCGTGCCCTTTGTCATTCTGCCCACAGATCTAGATTGCGAAACTTTTCTGCTGGGGATGGACGATGTAGAGGTAAAAGAGAACGCAAAACTCGCGGTGGCTCTTCCCTATGACGATCCAGATCTGCAGCTTAAAGCTGTAAGAGAGGGGCGTCTCAAGACTAAACACCTGCATGTAACTGGCTTCCCTGTGCGTCCGGCGTGCCAGAAGAAGTACACAGAAGAGGAGCTCTCTGCTTTGAGGATAAAACATGGTCTGAAAGAGGGGATGCCAACTTTAACCATCATCATGGGCGCGGAAGGAGGAGACACGATTCTCCACTACGCCCAACAGCTCTCGAACCTTCCACTTACCACTTCAACGGGACAGAGCTACCAGCTTAACGTATGCGTGGGAAGAAACCGCAATATCGCAAATAAGATTAAAGAGTGGATTTTGCAAAATGGGGGAGAAGTGGCCTACCAGTGCGATGCGTATACTACGATGCTCACCCGCGATAAGGTCTATATTCACCTCCGCACATTTACTAAAGAGGTTGTCGAGATCATGGCCTGCTCGGACCTGATCATTACAAAGACCGGCTCCTGCTCTGTGAATGAAGCGATCTATCTTGGAAAGAGACTTCTGCTCGACAATACTGAAAACTCTTCGGCGAGACACATCTGGTGGGAGAGCTTTAACGTCGCATTTGTGAAGAAGCATAATTTGGGAGACGCCTTCTGCGATCTCTCTGAACTCAGCACAAAGGCGGTCTCGCTGCTTAACCAGACGACCCAGTCTCCCTCTGCAAGAGGAGATTTCCGGCTTCCTTCGTTTAAACAGAATGTTTTGGATCTTGTAAAATCGATGATATAGGATGAGAGCACACTCTAGAAAAATTGGGGCGAGTATCATCTTAAATGCTCTAGAGTGGTATGAATTTTCACTCTACGTGCATTTCACTCCTCTTTTTGCGATGCTCTTTTTTCCTGAGCTCGATTTCATCGATTCCCTCACACAGACTTTTATGATCTTCGCCGTCGGCTTCTTATCTAGGCCGCTTGGGGGGATCTTCTTTGGTCATATTGGCGATAGATTGGGACGAAGAGTGGCTCTTCTGATGTCGCTCACATTAATGGCAATTCCCACCTTCATGATTGGCCTTCTTCCTACATACGCTGTGATTGGTGTGGCCGCCCCGCTTCTTCTTCTGCTCATGCGCTTTTTGCAGGGATTTCCTACTGGTGGAGAGTTTCCGGGCGCGATCTGCTATCTCATAGAGATGGCCCCGCCTAACCAGCGCGGCTTCTATGGTAGTTTTAGCTTTTTTGGTTCACAAGTAGGCTCCATTTTGAGCTCACTGGAGTTTCTGGTGATTAAGCTCTTTATGTCTCCAGAGAGTTTCGCCTCTTGGGGCTGGCGGCTCTCCTTTCTCGTTGGGGGGCTATTGGGTCTTAGCGGCTGGTACTTGCGTAAGCGACTGGCAGAGACTCCAGCATTTGAAGAGATCAAAGAGAAGCATCATCTTGTAGGAAAACCTCTTTTTGAGTCGCTGCACACACATAGGAAGGCGCTATTAAAGGCTTTTCTCCTGTCTATCCTCCCTCTCTCTGGCTGGTATCTGATTTTTGTTTTCACCCCTCTCTACTTCTCTCAGATCTTAGAGATGAGCTTTCACTCTGCAATGCTCACCAATGTGGGATTTCTCATCTTTTCTAACATATTGATGCCAATTGTAGGGAGATTAGGGGATCGCTACGACATGCGGAAGCTGCTTCTTATTAGCGCTCTCGGGACACTTATACTCGCCTTTCCCTTTTATACTTTTGCAATCCAGTACTCGCTTGTCCTAGCGCTCTTCTTTCATATTCTACTTATTCTCTTTATCTCGGCGCAGTTTGCTCTCTTGCCAGCCATCATCTGCACTCTCTTTCCGACCTCAGTTCGCTTCACCTGCGTAGCGATGAGCTATAACATGTGCAACGCTCTTTTTGGCGGTGTGACGCCTCTACTTGCGTTCTCTTTAATCCAAAAGACTCAGGCGCTAATTGCTCCTGCATTTGTGCTCATGGGGGTAGCTCTTATCGGGCTTATCTCTCAATACTACATTACTCTGGGAAGAAAGAAGGACAGCACCCCCATTTAATTTTTCGACAAGCGGAAGAAGACCCGCTCTAAGAAAATGGACTAAGTGGACAGGAAGTGGACGAAGTGGACAGGCGGGCAAGAAAGAGGGAAAAGAGAGTCTCTTTCTTTTTTCAGCGCGTGTCCACCTCGTCCACTTTTGTCCATTTCTCCTCCGAGCGCTCTTCTTTTATTGAGCGGAGGAGATGTAGACGCCAAGGTCGCAGATATCCTCTTTAGAGATCTGCTCATAGTGGAAGTCGTTCTCTCGGTTTAGGACGCCTTCCATAAGCACTGCGAGACGTCTTAAGTTGTTTCTTGAAAGGAACTCTTTTGCGAAGAAGTTCAGCTTTTCGTACGTCAAGGTAGATACGGCACCGATCCTCTTATCGATCCATGAGAAGTCGCCATCATATTCGAAGGCAAACTTGTTCAGCCTCTGGCCCATCATGTAGAGGTTTTCGGGAGGCATTTGAAGAGTTGTTGTGAGCATCTGCTTGAGCTCTTCAAAGCGTTCAGGAGAGATGTTCTCTGGAAACATTTTTACGAAATTTTCCAAAAAGAGTTCAAAGCGAGCAATCAGATCGCTTGGGTGGTGTGTGCTCGACTGAACAGCAAAGAACTGCATCAGCTGCTTCTCTTTTTCAACTGGCCAAGCTTTTGCGATGTAGGCTGTCTGCTGTTTGGTTCGAAGGGTGTCGAAGAAGGCTTCATGAAGCGTGATGCCAAGGATCTCTTGGGCCGCTCTTTTTTCAAAACTGAAAGGTCCTTCCTCTAACACAAGAATAACGCCATTTCCTTGGCGAGGGGTCGTTTGGGAGACGAGATAGGGTCCGCGTTTTTCAGGGAGGAGAAGAAGCTGCTTCTTCTGCTGCATAGAGGCAGCAAGAGGGGTAGATCCGAGGCCTCCTTTGAGCTCTTCCCAGAGGCTTTTAACCTGATGATTTTCTAAATTTCCATAGACGAGACCTTCGATATAGGTGCTCTTAAAGAGGGTCTTAGAAAATGAGATAAACTCGTCGTATGAAAGCGTTTTAAGTGCCTGGAGTTTTTCACTTGAAGTTGCAGCATCGTTGTAGAGGATGCTATCCAGGAGCTCGCGGGCTTGCAGAAGAGGAAGCTCTTTCGTTCCATTCTCATAGTTGCTTAAGAGGGTCTGCCTATAGAGTTCGAACTCCTCTTTAGTTGGATGGACCTCTTTGAGACTACGGAAGATCTCTTTTAACAGTAGAGGCGCTTTAAAATGGTAGCCGGATAGGTGGACGACAAATTTAAGGTCCTGAATTCCAAATTGCGGCTCCATGCCTGCTGTTTGCGCATACCAGATCGTCGATGAGAGCTTCTCTGTGAGTGCTCGAATATAGAGGTCAGACAGAGCTGCTGCCTTGGCGCTTCCATCGATCTGAGAGGTTTTAAGAGCGAATGAGGCGAACATCTCAGGAACGAGGTAGCGTCTGTCAGTGGCATGGTAGAGCTTTCCGGCTCTATCATCAGCAAGAAGCGTTGGGATTACGGTCGACTCATCGACCTCTTGGCCTATCGCAAAGTTAGAGAAATCGGGGAGAAAGGGATTCTGTCTAGGCAAACCGATCTGCGGATGAGGTGAGATCTTGCTCCACGCAGTTAACTTGTTTTGAGGGACCTCTCTAATCGCATATTCCGCGTTCATCCACTTCTCTCTTCTATCGGGCTGCACACCTGTTTTCTCAGGGTCTGCCTGAAGGAAGTAGATGCAGCTTTCAGGGGTGAGCGTTCTTAGAAATTGGGAGAGATAGCTCGAATCGTACTGAGTTGGAATAAGAGTCTTTTCAGGGTAGGTTGTGAGATCCTCATCGAGAATGTCATGAGCCTGCTTAGAGATGAATTGAAATGCATCTTCACGCGACTGGTACTGATAAGAGAGCACAGCCATTTTCTTCATCTCTTCAAAGAGTTGAGAAGGGATGCCCTGCTCTTTTAACCGGCTCAGCGTTTGAAATACGCGAGCAATCACGATGTCGGCCTGGGCGACGCCTTGAGCGGTCAGATCAATATCTATTGTGAAGAGAATTTTTCCTCTTGTCTGTAGATCCGTGCCTGCTCTTATCGAGTCGGCCAATTTTTCGCGCTTTAACTGCTCGAGTAGGCTGTTTTTTGTCTCATTACCAAGCACATAGCTCACGAGAGAGACCATCGAACGCTGTTCTATGTCTGAAAGCACCGAGGGGATCTCCCACATCATAGAGAGGGCTTTGAGATCCTTCACGGGCTTGAGGTAGATCATGTGGCCGCGCTGCTGAGGAGAGGTCACCTGTTCAGGAAGCGGCCTGTCGAGGTTCTCACGCACAGGCACCTGAGAAAATGTAGAGGCAACAAGTGGAGTGAGCTCTTGAATAGAAAGGGGAGAGAGGACGACAAGATGCATCTTATCTGAGCTATAGTGAGTGTCGTACCACTTCTTTAAAGCTTCTTGAGGGATATGTCCCAGAGTTTTCGCATTTCCTGTCGAGAAGGAGGCGTTTGGATGAAGGGGATTTCCCGTCTCTTTGAAGACCATATACTGGCGCCAGCCATCGTGCTCGATATTCTTGGCGTGTTCTTGATCGACTGCATGGAGCTCGCGCTGAATGCAGGAGGTGAGAAAGAGAGGGTCGATGAAGAAGTGGGAGAAGCGGTCTAAAGCGCCTTCGAAAGAATCATTATTGACAGAGAACATGTAGATCGTGCGGTCGGGCCATGTGGAAGCATTGACCTTGCCTCCATGGTCTGCAATATACTGCATGTACTCGAACTCACTGGGATAGGCCTTATTTCCCATAAAGAGCATATGCTCGCAGAAGTGAGCCATGCCGGCAAACTCCTTCGGGTCGTTCCAAGAGCCAGCTTCGACACAGAGACCAGCAGCAGACTGCTTAGCGTCCGGATCGGAGATAAGGTAGACCTGTAAACCATTCTTAAGTTGAATCTTTTCAACAGCCCTACCGCGCAGGGAGGGGTTTAAGATCGGGTAGGAGATCTGGTTTTGGACTGTCTGGTAATCTAGACCCTGAAGTGTTTTTTGTGCGGTTGAGTCCGCAAAAACTAGAGGAGAAACCAGGATTTCAAAAGAGCTAACGAGTGCGAGTAATTTTTTCATAATCTTCTTTTACTAGATTCCAAATATAATTGGCTCGCATTTTTCTTCGCTCATGCTTGTCGCTCATGTCGGAACCAGGAAAATGGTCCATATCGATCTTCGCGCCAAAAGAGAGGTGGATGTCAGCGAGTTGTGTCACTCGGACCTCTCCGAGTTCAATCTGGATATCGGCAGGGGGAGGGAGAAGATCATAGGTTGCTAGTGTCAATGGATAGAAGTGGGTGGGTCTGCCTGCTCTTTGAGCCATGAGATAGAACATCTCAATGCTCTGAGGGTCGAATGCAGCCACTTCGACAACGCCTGCAGCGTTTTTGCGATCTCTACCGCCGCTTGGAGCAACGTAGATGCTCCTGCCTCCTTGGCTTAGAAGCTCGCTCATGAGCTGCATGGTGCGTTTGTTGTGCTGCTGTTTCAGAGCTTTATCTTCTGGGGGATGGTCAATGTACCTTTTTGAGTAGATGCAGAGGAGGTTGCGTCCCATGCTGAAGGGGATGGCTAGAGGGTCGGTGACAACGCGCTCACCTGCGACAAAGATCATCTCTTCTGCGAGAAGAGGGTGGCTCTTCTCGAGCAGCAGGCTGATAGCCTGGGGATCGGCTTCCGTCTGGTGGTTAGCGAGAAAAATCACATTCTCATTATTTTTCAAGAGACGGACCGCTTCATCTGCGTGAGCAAGGCCGTGGACTGAGGAGTGGGGAAAGTCTATGAGAGGACGTGCAAACTCATTTCCGAATTTATAGTAATCAAAAGGCTTACGGATATGCTCATGGTAGGGAGCAAATGTAAAAGGAGAGGCGATCTGAGCTCTGACCAGATCTAAAAAGACCAGAAAGAGCTCCTCTTGATCGAAAGTGCCACTTACCCCCTTCTTGACCGCCTCTTTATAGCAGAGATAGAAGCTCTCCAAGATCTGTTTAAGCTTGGGGGTTAGCTCTCCTTTTTTCTCATACTCTGCTAGCTGGGCAGAGAATGTTTTTTCAGGTTTCGATCTGTTTTCCATTGATAGTCGAAAAGAATTTAAAGTCGTTTAAGTGAAGATTGTCATTAGTTTTAAATTCAAGGTGCGCATTCGATCTTTCAGCGAGCTTACGGAAGTAGTCTTTATCACCGTGGCATAGATAGCGATCTACGTCGGGGTGAGAGACGAGTTCCAGTGCAAACTGCTCTTCCGCTGAAATCAGCTTTTTCAATGCTCTTTCAATCTCGATAGAAGTGGTCTCGTATGATCTAATCATTCCATTGCCACCGCAGTAAGGGCAGTCGGTAAAGAGAGTCTGCATTAACGACTCACGGCTTCTCTGTCTTGTCATTTCAACCAGGCCAAACTCGCTCATGCCCAGGATCGTGCACTTTGCAGAGTCGTCTTTCATTGCTTCCTTCAATCGGTCGAGAACGCGTCGCTGGTTCTTTCGCGAGCGCATATCGATAAAGTCGCAGATAATGAGACCGCCGATATTGCGCAGTCTAAGCTGCCTTGCAATTTCGTCTGCCGCTTCCATGTTGATACGTACCAGCGTCTCTTCAACGTCGCCAGATGATGAGGATTTTGTGCTTCTTCCAGAGTTCACATCAATTGTGAACATCGCTTCTGTGCGATCGAAGAAGAGGTAGCCTCCGCTTGATAGCCAGATCTTTCTGCGTAGAGCCTTATCGATCTCTCTTTCTACGTTGAACCGTTCGAACATCGGCGTCTTATCGCGATAGAGTTCGATTTTTAGATCGTGTTCGGTGCTATATTTGGCATAGATTCGTTTGCACGTCTGGTGAGTTGCATAGTCGTCGACGAGTATGCGATCGAACTTCTTATCTACGGCGGTAATCACTGCACGCTTGATGAGATCCGATTCTTCATACAGACAGGTGGGTCTGCTTGCGTTATTAAAGTTCTCTACAATTGTCTGCCAGGTTTTTAGAAGATCATTAGCTTCGTCAATGAGCATCTCTTGAGTGGCGTTCATACTTGCAGTACGGCAGATGAGCCCCATATCTTTCGGCATCTCAAACGCTTGAATGAGTTTTTTTAGGCGTTCGCGAGCTGCTGGATCCTCAATTTTTCTGGAGACGCCTCGGTGAGAGGTATTTGGAAGCATCACCAGGTAGCGGCCAGGAATGGAGATGTTCGAAGTCAGCCTCGCTCCTTTGGTTCCTATCGGCTCTTTTACAACCTGTACAAGAACTGGCTGATCATTTTTTAGTAGTTTTGTGATGTCGGCATCTTTTTGCGCTTTTGATCCCTCTTTCTCCTCATACTCCCAGTCGAAATCCATTTCGAACATCTCTTGGAGCTTTTGAGAGTTTTCAATGATATCGGAGATGTGGATAAATCCATTTTCCCCCTCGTTGATATCGATGAAGGCTGATTGGATGTTATGCAGGATGTTTGTCACTCTGCCGCGATAGATATTGCCCGCGAGCTGTCTTGTTTTTTTTCGTTCTAGAATCAGATCGTAGAGCGCGCCGTTTCTAAGGTGGGCGTAGCGTCTCTCTTTTGATTCGATGTTTAAAAGAATCTCTTCCATTGGTAATCCGTTAAGTAAAATTTTAACTCAGGTAGGTTGGTTACCCCCAATATTAACCTGAGTTTTGAGTTTAATTCTCCCAGAAAATTTCTCTGAAAAACTGCTCTTTGGGGAAGTCTTCTGCTTTAGCTCGGAGAATCTTCATAACAAATTGCAGTTGTAGTTAAAGAAAGAGAGAAGATCGGGCACGGGCACGCACACGTTCACGAAAGAGAGAAAGAGAGGGGACACGGAAGAGGGAGAAAGAGAAAAGAGTGCCCGATTCTTCTCTCCCGTCTTTCTTTCGTGAACGTGTGCGTGCCCGTGCCGGTGCCCGATCCCCTTCTTTCGCATGCAGCGCAAGGTGGCCCAAGGGAGGTGTGGCGAAGCGCACACCGTCCGACATGTCTATTTTGGCTCTAAAAAATTAATAAATTGTTTGGCCTTCGCCTAAAAAGGCGAAGGAGAAGTGGTTGGGTTAGAGGGTGAGCTCGGCGCGGATCTTGTCGAGGAAGGAGTGTTGGACGAGGCGGACAGCGCCTCTGATGCTGCGGATGAAGGATTGCGGGGAGGCTGTGCCGTGGCACTTAACGATCACCCCTTCAACTCCGCACAAAATTGCACCGGGATACTCGGCGTAATTCAAACGATGTCTCAAGCCGGCATAGGCTGAAGTCTCTTCTAGAAGCTCTAGAATAAAGGCTGCTAACCCTTCAGCTGTTTTTAAAAAGATATTCCCAGAAAATCCATCCGTAACCAGGAGGTCGATCTCCCCTTTAAAGACGTCTCTAGCTTCAATATTGCCAGCAAAATGGACAGAGCTCTCTTTTTTGCAAAACTCTTGAAGCCTCTGGTAGGTTTCACGGAGCTCAGCCGTCCCTTTGATCGGTTCGCTTCCGATGTTTAGCAGGCCAATTGTAGGGCTTTCTATGCCGCAGCTCTTCAGATAGGCAACTCCCATGAGGGCAAACTGGAAGAGATGCTCCGGTTTGCAGGCGACATTTGCACCAACATCGATGATAGCGATCTCTTTCTGACGCGTAGGTAGAAGAGTTAAAAGACCAGCGCGGTCGATTCCAGGAAGTAGAGGGAGAAGCATATGACTCGCTCCGAGAAGCGCACCTGTATTCCCTGCAGAGATGAAAGCATCGATCTCTCCCTTCTGCATGCGTGTAACGCCTTGCACAAGAGAGGAGTTCTTCTTTTTCCTAATAGCGGAAAGAGGGTCATCTTCCATGACAATGACCTCTTGGCATACTACCGCAGAGATCGTTTTAGGAATCTTGGGAGCGAGTTCTTGGGGGACAAAAAAGGTAAACGAAACGGAATCTTTTAGCTCCTCATGAAGAGCTAGAAGAGAAGGGAGAAGCAGGTCCGGAGTCGTGTCGCTGCCTTGAAGATCGACTGCGACGCGCACCGGGGAGTTACTTTGTCCTCTCATGGATCACAGCGCGTCCATCATAGAATCCGCAGCTTGGGCAGATCTTATGGGACAGAGTAGGATTTTTGCAGTTAGAGCACGCAGATACGTTCAGCGGCTTTTTTGCATGGTGAGAGCGTCTAGAATTTTTTCGCGCATTCGAAGTGCGGTTACGTGGTACTGCCATAATAAGGTCTCCATTCTTCTAAGGCGTCTATATTAGACGCTGCGCGACTTTTTTTTAAAGAGACTTTATTCCAATCCCGCAAATGGGAAGTGGATGGGATTTTCTCTGTCTTTTAAATATTTATTTAAAGACCCCCTCTCCGGACAGCTATTTCCCGCGCACTCGGCAAATGGGGGGATCTGCAGGAGAATCGCCTCTCTGAGTAGTGGTGCTGCATCATAAATAGCGCTTTTAATGTCTGTAAGCTCCTCAGCATGAGTAAATTTTTCTATAATTAGAGGGAGCTTAGTTGTGCGGTTGCAAATCTGACACGGCATCTGAAGGGTCGTCTCGCCATTTAACGTGATGAAGAGGTGATCCTCCGCGAGGTAAGCCTCTCCCTTAACGGTAATTGTTTCTTTAAAGGCGAGCTCCTCTTCGGAGACTTCTAGAAATTCAGGAGAGAGAGTCTCCTCAATTTTTTCCACGCGCCCATCGCGTAATCGATCGATATGAATTTTCATCTATGTAACAAACTCTTTTACTAATTTTGTAGCTTCTTTTAAGGACTCTTTTTCTCCGAGAGAAGTCGCAACTGCTAGGCACTTTTCTCTGCAGCTCTCTCGAGCTTTAGGATCGTTAAGCAGCTGATTGACATGTTTATAGAGGTTCTCTTCAGTAAAAATGGGGCCGATCAGTTCTGGGAAGACCTCCTGCTCTTGGATGATATTTGGAAGACACCAGAAGGGGAGGCGAATACGCAGGATCCACTTTACGATCAGAATGTCGAGAGGTGAGATCGCATAGGTCACAACTGTTGGGATGCCGTGAAGAGCGAGTTCAAGGGTCACAGTTCCAGATTTGGCAATTGCAACTTCTGATCCACGCATCAGCGCGTAGGTCTCTTGCGGCGGGATGAGAACGATCTCTTTTTCCCAAGTCAGCCCTTCTTTTTCCGTTAACTCTTTTAAAAGGGGAGCGAAGGAGGGGTGGGATAGGGAGATGCCGAAAATTAATTCGGGAGAGTCGGAAAGGAGTCTTTTTGCTACGCGAAGGTAGAGGGGGAAGTTCCGAAGAATCTCTTTCTTCCTGCTGCCCGGAAAGATGGAGATGAGGCGCCTTGAAGGAAAAGAGAGAGCCTTGCTCGAAAGATGCTCTCTTATCCTCTGTACAAGAGGATGTCCTACATACTTTACCTGTAGGGAAGTGTTTGAAAAATAACGAGCTTCAAATGGTAGGATTGTAAGCAGAAGATCTAAAGTCTTCTCCATGGTTTTAATCCGCCCTTTTCCCCACGCCCAAACTGAAGGGCAGACGAAGTGGCAGAGTTTTCCGGTAAACCCCTTCTTGCGTAGAGCGCGTGACATGCGCAAATTAAATCCGGGATAATCGATGAAGAGGACCATTTTGGGGTTGATCTTCAAGATCGCTTTTCGGATAGAAAAGAACTGCCTAATCAGTTTTGGCAGAGCCAAGAAGACATCCACAAATCCCATGACTCTGAACTCTTCCATCTGAGCGATGCAGCTGAAGCCCTCAGCGCGCATTTTGGGTCCGCCCACACCGATCATTTTTAGGTCAGCGCCTTGCTCTTTGAGTGCTTTTAGCAGCTCTGCTCCCAAAAGATCTGCGCTAGCTTCGCCTGCAAAAATAAAGAGATCACAGCTCATTGTAGAGATGCTCCAAGCTTGCGGGCCATCCATGCGGCTCCATGTTCGAAGATCTCTTTAGATGTTCCATGGCCTTGATGGCCGATGGATGGATTGATCCTCAGCTCAACTCTAGGTGAGCGCACTCCTCTCTCTTGAGATTTTTTGGAGAGCATTTCAATGAATTGAAAGCAGCGGGAGGTGCCCACGCGAGTATCTAGATTGCCGATGTAAAAGCGTAAAGAGCGACCGATAAGAGCATCTACTTGTGATTCGAGTCGCAGGCTCTTTATCAGAGGGAGTTCTGCAATCTCTTCAAACTCTTTTGTGGAGGAGAGATCTACAAGAGGGGCGAAACCGAGAATCGTGTCGATCTGCGGAATTTTTGCAGCCACGTGGCATGCGATAAATGCTCCTCTTGAAAGGCCAGCTACACCCACATGGTCGTGTAGGATGGCGCCTCGATTAACGAGATGTTCAAACGCAGCTTTCACTTGATCTACAAACTCTTCTATTAAGTTGTGGCCCTCGGCAAGACGCTTTGCCCAGAAGGTAAGAGCCTCGACGGGAGAGAATCCCGGTCCGTGGAACGGGAGAGACATTGAAAAAAGTCTCATGGGGTAGTTCGCGAGAAAGGCAGCTGGCTGATTGTAAGGATCGAGCATCAAGCTCTCTTCGCCGGAGAGAGCGAAGTAGAAGAGAGCGGGAAGAGGCCCCTCGCCGAGGTCTTTTCCAAGATAGGATAGGGAGAGTCCGTTCTCAAGCGTTAGGCTCTGAACCACTATGACCCTTTCCCTCTGGAGTTCCAGATTTGCTCTTCTTTCTTCTTCGTCGCTTTTTCGGAGGAAGTTGCGGTGAAGTAAGTGCTAGATTCCAATCCTCTACCACCTTTTGCAGGCCGGGCTCTAGAGCTGCGCGCACTTCTAAGAATTTCAATGCGAGAGGGAAGTCGGGGTCGTTTGGTACCCGGAGGTGCTTGCCGCGCTTCTTCTCGAACGGAGTCAGCCGGAACTGAGCGGTTAATACCGACGAAATTCCAACTTTAAGACGCCTTGAAATGTGGAAGAATGTCGAGAAGACCTCATCGATTAGATCGTTGGCTTCAAAGAGAATTTCACCTAGATGGGGATGACGGCCGCGGTCTTCATAGCGAGTGAGGAGCCTTCTTTGAAAGATGGGGAATAGCAGGCAGCTCACCAGCACAGGCCTTTCCAAGATCGGTAGAGGAGGCTCATGGAATGTGCTGTCGACCTCTTGAAGGAAGTCGTAGATCTCTTCTCCTTCATCCTTCTCTAAAAATTCAGCGAGAGCAGGCATCATGAGCTGCAGGAGACCATGCTCTGTCATCAGACGGAAAAAGGAGCAAGCGGAGCCGAGCTCTAGCATGCGAAGTAGCTCCTCAAGGACGCGTGCGGAAGAGCTCTTCAAGATCTCGTGACGGCATTCGAGAAGAGCGATTCTCGCATCTGGATCGATCTCAAGACCAAAGCGCGCCTGAAATTTCAGAAGGCGGATCATGCGCACTGGATCCTGCTTAAAACGGACGAAAGGCTGGCCGATCGTCCTTAAATATTTGCGTAGCGCATCAGGATAGCCACCGACATAGTCGATGATCGTTTGTGTAGAGGGGTCGTAAAAGAGGCCATTGATGGTAAAGTCGCGCCGCATGACATCTTCTTCCTCGCTTCCCCACTTGTTATCGCGGATAACCAGATCGGTACTCTCCAAGTCGCCGGAGCGGAAGGTCGCCACTTCGACCACTTTTTTTCCAAAACGAACGTGGGCAAGGCGAAAGCGCCTGCCGATGAGAATGCAGTTTCTAAACAGCTTTTTGATCTCTTCGGGTTCTGCAGAGGTGGAGATATCGAAATCTTTTGGCGTCTTGCGCAAGAGCAGGTCTCGCACGCTTCCGCCGACTAGGTAGGCTATGTAGCCAGCCGACTGGAGCTTCTCCATAACGTAGAGAGCGTCGCGGTCGATCTGGTCGATAGGAAGACCGTGTTCTTCGATTGGATAAATTTTTTGTTTCACTAAGTGCGCCAGAGCGTTTGAAAAGGCTAAAAACTAAGCAATTAAGAGGAAAAAGTCAAGGTTGGAGAGAGAGCTCTTTCTAAGTGTTTTCGATTTAATTCTAAAAATTTTTCACGCCAGTAGTAGTGATCGAGCAGACCCTTGGGATCTCTACCCATCAGCACGTAGGCGATATAGAGAGCTTCAACCGACGCCAGCCCCTTTGTAGGGTCTTTGCAATCCTCCTGACTCCTCGGATAGGCGGTCTGAAATCCAGGGGGGATGCTGCGTTCAATCAGAGGAAAGGAGAGGCTCTTTTTCATTTTTTCAGCGTAGCGCCAGGTCCCATCCAGAAGCAGGAGCCCCAGATCCCGGTCTCTTTCTGAGAGGGCCTCTCCATCCATCGAGAGTAAAAGATAATTTTCAACGATGGGGAGAGAATCTTTCGGGTAGGTAAAGAAAGAGAGATCCTCTCGCGATTCTAATCCGCGAAGGCTGCACTTTCTTAGATTCTCTCGTCTGTGTCTTAAAATAATCGTTGGTGGAAAAGTAAACATTTTCTTATAGACAGGTTGGGGCTGGTTACGATTTTACCAAGGTTACAACAAAATGCACCGTATTTTTCTTCTCTCCTCTCTGCTGCTGCTCACTTCGGCTCAGATCTCTTCTCAAATGGGAAGTGAGGGAAAGACGCTTCTTCTGCCTGTAACTCCTCGAGAGCAGATAGAACAGGTCCTTCTTCAGCAGAAAAAGTCCAGCATCTGGAGCGAAGACTATTCTGCGTCTTTAACTAAAGCGCAAGAGAATGGGAAACCCCTGCTCCTCGCGTTTATGGGCAGTGGCTGGTGTCCGTGGACTGATAAGATCGACAAAGAGATATTAAGCGACCCAGATTTTATTAACCCACTGAAAGATCAGCTCAACTTTGTCTGGTTGAACATTCCATTTAATAAGAACGCAACAGCAGTTCAGGTTCAAGAGTTAAAGTCGATCTACGGAGTTAAAGAGCTTCCTACGCTTATTGTCATCACTCCAAATCAAGAGGAGATGTTCAGAATCGGTTATCTGCCGCTCACTCCTGCTGAATTTGCAGCCCGCATTGAAAAGATGATCGCTGATTATGAAGAGCTAAGTGGAAAGGTCGATGGACAAGAGCTCTCTCTTTTAGGCGCAGAAGAGCTTCAGCCTCTTTATCTGAAAGCGCGTGAACTAAACTGCAATCGTTATACAGATAGCTTGATGGCGATGGGATTAAAAAAGGATCAGGGAACCTTCTTTCTTTTAGAGCGATATGCCGAGCTTCAAGAGAGCGGAGATAGAGAAGAGAGAGAGTCGATAAGAGAAAAAATCACAGAGAGAGATCCAAAGAACTTAAGCGGTTCGCAACTTCGACTCGCGATCCTGGATTTCCAAGTCAAATCACATAACTTCAAAAAGAAGAACCAGACGAAGTCTGCAGTGAAGCCACTCGTCCAATACCTGAAAAAGTTTGGAGAGAAAGATAAAGAAAATACATGGAAGGTGGAGATGATGATCGCCCAGTATCTCTTCACAAAAAATGAGATTTCAGAAGCTCTTACACATGCCAACGCCTCGTATAGTTCGGCTCCAGAGACGCAGAAACCAGAGATCGCGGAAACTATAAGCTACCTCGAAACCTATAAAAGATAAGTATGCAGAGAGGGGTCCTTCTAGCTGTAGATAAGGAGCAGGAGTGGCTGCTTTCTTGGTGGTGGGAGAGCTATAGACGGACTAATACACTCCCTGTTGCCATTATCGACCTCGGCATGTCGGACCAGGCGCGCGCCTGGTGTCATAGCCGCCTGAAGGTCATTACTGCTACGCTGGATGCTGGAAAGATCAAAGACAGAGCGGAGTGCCTGCAAGATGTTGCAAGCAGATGGGAGCAGAGTTACGGCTCCTCTGTTTGGAAGGCGAGGCAAGCCTGGTTTAGGAAGCCCTCCTCAATGCTTGAGACCCCCTTTCAAACAACCCTCTGGCTCGATCTCGATTGTGAGGTTTTAGGCCCACTTGATCCCATTTTTTCAACTCTTCCAGATGGTGCAGATTTTGGAATTGTTCGAGAACCACTCGTCAAACAAGGCGACCCCACACTTCTTATCGGTGAGGTGGTCTATAATTCTGGAGTTATTCTCTATAAAAAAGACGCACCCATTTTGAAAAGATGGGCAGAGGAGTCTTCTAAAAATAGCGAGCGCTTCATGGGAGATCAGTGCGTTTTATCTCGCATCATCTTTTCTGAGAAGATTCCCATCTTCGAGCTGCCCGAGATCTGCAACGTGCAGCCCTCATCGGGCGTTATTCACGGCGCGCTCATCGTCCACTGGGTTGGCGCTTGGGGCAAAGAGTTCATCCGCAAGCACGGCGGCCTCACCCGCATCCTGAACACCCTCTAGTTTTTTTAATTGTGGATTAGCAGAAGAGACATGTCTATTTTGGCTGTAAAAAATTCCAACAAAATAAACAGAGGGTTTTTCCGAAAGAAAAACTCTTATATGAGGCTAGTCGGGTTTTTTCCAGGAGGAGATTTTGAGAAGATCTTTGGGAATCTCGTTTAAAAAGCGGGAGGGAGTGCTATTGCTCTCTTTGCCCATGCGCTTGCGGCTTCTTGCCATTGTAAGTGTGAGGTGTTTTTTTGCGCGTGTCATTGCCACGTAGAGAAGTCTTCTCTCCTCCTCGATGCCGCGGGTGCCGATGCTCTTTTCGTGAGGAATAAGATGGTCTTCCAATCCGACAAGAAAGCAGACTTCAAACTCGAGCCCCTTGGCTCCATGGAAGGTCATCAGATTGACTCGGTTCTCTTTGAACTCCTTCTCCCGTCTCTCCGACTTTTCTCCGTTGAGGAGGGTTGTTGTCAAAAAGTTGTGAAGAGAGATCTCACTGTCTAAATTCTGGTGAGTCATCTCCTCTTCATAGTTTTTCATCTCCTCAACGCAGTAGGTGACGTTCTCCCACTTGAATTCGCGCATCTTTTCGCTCTTAACCTCTTCGGAGATCGCTTTTTTGTAATCGATCTCTTCGATTAGAGCTTCGAGAGCTGAGGAGAGAGGTTGTGTCGCAAAATTTGTCTGTGCTTTCTTGATGATTCCCAGAAAAGAGGCGATCCCTTTTTTGGCGCGGTCGGAGAGCTGCTCCTGAAGATCCAGGGAACGGTCTAGCTCTGTCAAGAGCTGCCAGAGAGGAATATTCGCCTTGCGATTGTTCTGGGTGAGAAGATCTAGCGCCTGATCCGAGACTCCTCGCCTTGGAACGTTGATGATTCGAAGTAGCGCCTCTTGATCGTGAGGATTGTGGATCACGCGCAGATAGGCGAGCAGATCTTTAATTTCGCTTCTCTCATAAAACTCCGTTCCTCCGAACACATGGTAGGGAACCCCGCGCACCCACTGCCCCTCTCTCTGCCAAGCTCCTTGCATGAGAGCAGCTTCTAGAGGACGCACCTGAGTATTAGAGCGGTAGAGAATCGCCATATCTTTCCAAGCGACTCCCTTGTGCCTGTTAAACCAGATTAGCCTTTCTACAACAGCCTGTGATTCTTCTATCTCAGTCGGGGCATGAAAGAGGGCGATGGGATCTCCAACCTCTTTTGTGCTCCAGAGCTCTTTGCCAAGTCTTTGAGAGTTGTGGGCGATGAGCGCATGCGCCGCTTTTAAAATTGTAGGTGTTGAACGGTAGTTCTGCTCTAGTTTGATCGTCGTTTTTGGAGTAAATTCAAGAATGTTTTTTAATTCAGCTCCTCGCCATCCGTAGATAGATTGATCGTCATCTCCCACTACGCATAGATTATCGTGCCCCCGCGCAAGCAGCTCTGCCAAGCGGTACTGAATCGGATTGGTGTCCTGATACTCGTCGATAAGAATGTAGAGAAAGCGCTCTTGATAACGTTTTAAAACAGCGGGGAACTCCTCAAATAGTTGTACGGTAAGAGATAGGAGACTGTCAAAATCCACTGCATTGTAGGCGCGCATGCAGACTTGGAGCCTTTCGAATAATTTTTTAGTCAGGGGGTCCGAGAGCTCCTCTGAGGTGAATGAGCGGCTCTTTGCCCAGCTGATCTTATCGATTGTTCCATCAAGACCTGGAAGTTCTCCTTCGTGATCCAGCTCAACCCGGACTAGCTGCCTCAGCAGGCGTCGCACGTCCTGCTCATCATAGAGGCTGAACTCTTTTGTATATCCGAGGTGGTGGATCTCTTGGCGCAGCACTTGAGCGCAGAAGCTGTGGAATGTGCTGAGGGTGACCTCTTTGGCCGCCTGCTTGCCGATGATCCCGCCCACGCGCTCCCGCATCTCCTGGGCCGCTTTGTTGGTGAAAGTAAGACCTAAGATATTTTTTGGGCTGACATGTCTTGAGAGAATTAGATAGGCGATACGCCAGGCGAGCACGCTCGTCTTTCCGCTCCCGGCACCAGCCAGAATCAGAACTCTTCCTTCTGTGGTGTAGACGGCCTTCTGCTGCTCAGGGTTGAGCTTTGCAAGACCCTTTTCGATCAGAGATTCACTCATAAGGGGTGGGGATCTATTATTTTTTTACTTTTTCAGCGAAGCGCGCTAGATCCGCTTGTACGCCAGACATAGTAATTTTTTCTAGAGGCAGGCGTGGAAAGACGTTGATCTCTAAATTAGCGGGTAGAATTGCATAGGAGTGGCGAAAAGCTTCACGCACAATCCGCTTAAAATAGTTGCGGTCGTGCGCCTTCCCATGGCGTTTGGAGACAGTAATACCCAGACGTGGACGGAGAGTTTGGCCCAGGCGAAGATCTATACCAACAGCGTCTCCCACGAGTTTTTTTCCCTCTTGGAAGACTCTCTGATAGTGGCGCCTAGTGCGGATCCTGGCTTGTTTTGGAAACTTAAGCCCTAGTAAGTAAGGCTTTTGCGTCCTTGGCGACGGCGTCTGTTGACGATCTTTCGACCGCTCGCAGTTGCCATTCTTTTGCGAAATCCGCATGTTCTCTGGCGCTTAAGTTTAGTTGGTTGATAGGTGCGCTTCATCGTTCATTCCTAAATGATGCAAAAATATGGAGTAGACTATCTTAAAAATCACAAAAAAGCGCAAGTTCGATTTTTATCTAGTTGAAGAAAATCCTAGGGGAGATCTATAAATATGCCTTACAAACTCATCTGAGGATTAGTATCATGAAAGTTAGAGCCTCTATTAAGGCCGATCCCTCTAAAGGAGATAAGATCGTGCGCCGCCGTGGACGTATCTATGTGATCAATAAGACTGACCCTAACCGCAAGCAGCGGCAGAAGGGACCAGCGCGTAAAAAATAACGATTTAACAGAAGACAAAGAACACAGAGCATTATGGCAACAAAATCTGCGATTGCTAAACAAAAAAGACGAGAGCGCCTCGTAGAACTCAAGTGGAAAAAAAGAGACGAGCTGAAAAAAGTCGTTCTGGATCTGAATAAGACTCAGGAAGAGAAGATGGATGCTCAGAACGCCCTGAACAAGATGCCTCGTAACTCATCTCCAGTACGTCTGCGCAATCGCTGCCAGCTCACTGGAAGAGCGCGCGGAGTTCTCAGAAAGTTCAAACTCTCTCGCCTCTGCTTCCGCGAGATGGCTAGAATGGGTATGATTCCCGGCGTGACTAAGTCAAGCTGGTAGACCTTTAGATCTACTCTTCTTTTGTAGGGGAGGTCGCTGTTGCGAACTCCCTGAATTTTTTCCACTCTACAAGATCTTCATTCCACACATACGTTTCCAGAGAGACCTTTCCCTCTCTCCATGCAGACTCAAGACCCTGAAAACTCATGGGTCCAAGTTGGATATTGTCCGGATCTAGATAGTACCAGAACTTATGGGAGACCGGTTCTGGAATGGGGAGCACAGCTACTGGCTGCACTGGTTGCGGCGGAGAACCCGCCTTTGGTTTCAACCTTGGCATGACAAATAGGGCGATCAGTCCTAGCACTCCTAGAAGCAGCCCGATGAAAAACCAGCTTCTGGGATCCCTTCCGCGCTCCTTGGCGTAGTGCGCAGTGATCGAACCCAAAACAACCCACAAAACAACCGTAATAAAAAGCTGCATATTTACCCCAAAATTTACCCAAGTATAAGAGACAGGAAGGAAAAATGGGAGAAGAATCGGGAAGAGAGGAGGAGGAGGATCGGGCGCGGGCACGCACATGGGCACGTTCACGAAAGAGGGAGGCGGAACAAGAAAAGAGGGGGGAGATGGGGCCCGCGCTTTCTCTTCATGGAATTGCTTGCAATAAAAGTTTAGGTGCGAAAAAGTGGAGAGCTGTTAAGTGGAGGATCATATGCAGAATCTATTGAAAAAAATCGACGCGAAAGAGTTTGAACTGCCAGAGACGGTGTTTGTGCGCGACATCGAAAATCGCGTGTTTCAATCGATTGTTCTGGAGACGGTCTCGAGGATTGAAGGGGTCGCTTGCGTCGAGGGGAATATCATCGACGCACTCCTGGGACGAGAGATCACCGACCACTTAAAGGGAATCTACGTCGAGCAGCAGGAGAAGTCTCCCTCTGTACGTATCAAAGTCGAAGTTAATGTTGCCTACGGTGTCTCTCTTCCTGAAAAGGCAGAAGAGATTCAGACTGTTGTCTCTCGGAAGATCAGCGAGCTCACTGGTGTACATGTTAGCTCCGTACACGTAGTCTTTAAAAATCTGATCTTTTCAGCTGGAGAAAAAGGTGAATAAAGTTCTGGTGAAGAGAGAGCTGCTAGCAGGCCTTACGACCTTCTCGACGATGGCCTACATTCTGATTGTCAATCCGCTGATTCTTGCAGATGCAGGGATCAGCTTCGCATCGGCCATGCTCGCGACGATTGCCATTGCAGTTATCGGCTCATTTCTGATGGGAGGCCTTGCGAACTACCCGTTTGGTCTTGCACCGGGCGTGGGGATGGCAGCCTACTTCACCTACTCGGTCGTCATTGGAGGAGGAGTCTCCTGGCAGACAGCGCTCGGGATCGTATTTGTAACTGGTATTCTGCTTCTTCTGCTCTGGATTACGGGGCTGCGCGAGCTTCTCATTCGCGGGATTCCGCAAGCACTTAAGGTCGCGACAACTGCGGGTATCGGTCTCTTTCTGGTCATCGTGGGTCTTAAGAATGCTAAAATCATCATCTCCCATCCTCAGACTCTGCTCACGCTGGGAAACTTAAAGACACCAGAAGTCCTTCTAACTGCTCTTGCTCTTGTTCTCGTCACCGGCCTTCTGGCTAGACGCGTCTCCGGGGCCCTTCTCTATGGCATTATCTTCGCTTGGGTCGGAGGCCTTCTTCTCGGAGTAGTGCAGTGGAAGGGGCTTTTTGCACTCCCCCAGTTTACCTCCGATACATTCATGAAGCTCGACATCATGGGAGCAGTTGAGCCCAAGAACTGGATGATCCTCTTCTCTTTCCTCTTCATCTGCCTCTTCGATGTATCTGGCTCTATCATGGGGCTTGCCCATCAAGGGAAGTTCCTGGATTCAAAGGGAAATCTTCCGCGGCTCCGCAGAGCACTCTTTCCCGATGCCGTTGCAACCGTCTGCGGAGGGCTTTTAGGAACCTCTGCTTGCGCCGTTTACGTCGAATCCGCCTCAGGAGTCTCCGCAGGCGGAAGAACAGGTCTTACGGCAATCACCGTCGGCTTTCTCTTCCTCTTCACCATCTTTTTTGAACCGCTCGCCTCCTCCATTCCCATCTTTGCAGTGACCCCTGTGCTCATCATCATCGGCGCTCTCATGCTGCAATCCGCGGTCGACCTCGACTGGAAGGACCCCTCAGAGTTCATCCCCGCCTTCATGACGATTGTAGGCATCCCCTTAACCTACAGCATCGGCACCGGCATCGGCCTTGGTATCGCCCTCTATCCGCTCTGCAAGCTTCTTGCGGGCAAGTGGAGCGACGTCCATTGGCTCGGCTGGGTCCTGGGCTTCCTCTTCCTCCTCAAATTTGCCATCTATTAAAAAAATGAATGTGTATTTTTTAACGCTCAATTGTGTTAAAATATTATAAACTTTTTTTGAGGTATCAAATGGCAGCACCATCTGTAGAATCCAAGTCAGCTGTAGGTCCGATTCCGCGTCCGCTCGGAGAGGTTCCAGCGAGGGAGGAGAGCTTTCTCTCTACCGTCGCCTACTATTCAGGGGTCACGTATCAGGAGCTAGCGGTAGCTTTGGACACGCAGGGGCAAGTAAACGAGGCTGGATTGCGCCTTCTTCTCAATCTTCCAATCACTAGCGACCCAGCGGAGTACAATGCGAGAAGACGCAACTGCGCAGAAATAATCGGAAATTTGAAACAGTTGAAGAGCCAGCTTGAAGAAGACGGCCTAAGTCTAGATCACGCAACGGGCGAGCTCAACTGGTTTCTTTCTGGCGTGTGTAAAGTTGCGCAGCTGGTTGTAGAGCTCTTCTACTGGCTCTTCAGTGTAAGCTCAGGAGCTATCTTACAACGTCTTGCAACTGCTGAAGAGACTGTAAAGTGCCTTCCTCAGAGTTTTGAGATGAGGGAAGCTTCTCGCAGTGAGGTTCGCGTGGGTCAAACCTCCATCGAAGGAGCAACTGTTAATGTTTTCGCTTCTCCCATTTACGAATTCGAGGGTAATGAGTTGATCTTTTCTGGAATTACTCTCTCTCTTCGCAATGGTGAATCTGTTAGTAGAGTAGAAATTTTAAAAAATGCGGATCACCTAGTGGTAAAAGAGCTGGTTTGCCATGAAAACAATGGATACGAGAAGCCAGTCAATAGAAAGATGGTGCAGCTTATTGCAGAGATGGTCAGTAGAGAGGGTGCTCGTGGTGCGCGGTATCGCTATGTTCCATCTGCAACTGCAGTTGTTTTAGTCGCTGGCGGCTTCGGACCAGTAAATCGATTTCAGTATAATCCCGATCCAAACGTCCCTTACCTGGATAAAAAAACACACCTCTCAAGTAGAGATCCAAATGCTGTAATATGTGAGACCTTATTGTCCCAAGTTCTCAAGGCTAGACAGCAAGGGCACAGGTTTCCTGAATCTTCAGGTGACTACTACAGCTTTGATGAGCTGTATTTAGGCCCAGTTGGGAATGCACGGGTTTATTTTGAAACAGATGGCTCTTCAACAACTTGGCCTGAGATCTTTAAAAAAGAGAGGATCCTGGAAGGAAGTGACTCTCTCCTGCAAAAATTTTCAAAATTAACTTAAACTAGCAATTTTTTTAGGAGTCAAATGACAGGGTCAGGATCAGCAGCACCAGCTCGCGGAGCAAGAGATGAGAGCTTTCTTTCTACCGTCGCCTACTACTCGGGGGTGGAGCATCAGGAGCTGGCAAAAGAGATAGAATTTCAGGGCAGAGCAATAGAGAGCGCTCTTCAAGAGCTAGCTAATTATCCTGCTACTGGCAATGCACGTGAGTACTCCAATCGAAGGAGGCTAGGCGAGACGCTCGTAAAAGATATTCAAGGGCTGAAAGCGCGACTTGAAACGAATAAGGCAACTCTCACGGCAGAAACGGATGAGCTCAACTGGTTTTTGTGGGGAGTGTGCAAGATTGCGCAGCTGGCCGTAGGACTGTTCTTCTCTCTTTTTTATGGATATGAGGAGGCCACTATAGCCCGTTCTCAGAGGGTTGATCCAAGCTCTTCTACTTCTCACCTTCGAAAGATCAGATTTGATGTGACGCAGACACCAGAGATAAAGGTTGGTGGCTTTCAACTTGAAGGAGCAGCGGCCAGCGTTTATCTCTCTCCATCCTACAAATCACTGAATGGACGCTGTAGCCTTGAGGGGATTTCGCTTGAGGTTAGAAATCAAGCAGGAGGATGTCTGGGCATGATAAAGATGGAAAAGGAGAGAAATGACGGGCTATTTATAAGTGATTTATTTTGCATATTTGAAGATGATGAGAAGAGAGAGAGGCCCGTAATGAGAAAGCTAACGCAGCTTATTGCAGAGGTGCTCAAAATTGAGAAGAAGGAGTATGTGAGATGCTCGAGTATTTATGATCAGCTCCCTGTTCTTCTTACTGGAGGATTTGGTCCGCCGCAGGATGAGCGACTGATATACTCTGCAGACCCTTCGGTGCCACAACAAGAGAAAAGAGCAGCACAGCAAGCTGAGGCTGTGCGTGTACAACCTAGCCTCTTAGATTGCGAGAGATTAATAGAGGAGGTTCGCCTAGCTCGACAAAATGGACAGCGCTTTCCTGGTTATTACGATTTAGGAAGACAATCTCGCCATTATTTATATAACCTCCCTATTCGAATTGATCAGCAGCCTATTTTTTTTGGAGAGGGAACTCCCAAAACTTGGGGAGAGATGTTTGCTCAAGAACCGATCCTTTCCGAAACAGAGAGCCTCTTCGAGCGCTTCACCCCTCTCTCTTAATGACTGCTCTTTAGTCGTTCGATGTCGCGGCGGTTGATGCCTTTGACCTCTTTGAGCTCCTCTTCGGAGGCTTCGAGGATGCGCTTCAAGCTGCCGAAGTGGCGCAGAAGGCGCGTCTTTTTCACCTTGCCAATTCCCGGAATCTCTTCAAGGCTGCTCGAAAGGGTGCGCTTCTGTCTGCGCTTGCGATGGTAGCCGATCGCTTTCTCGTGGGTCTCATCGCGGATCTTCTGAAGAAGGAAGAGGAGGGGAGAGCGGATGCTAAGTTGAACGGGCTCTTTCTGATTGGGGATGAAGAGGCGCTCTTGGCTTAACCCCTGGTCGTGGCGGCCCGCCTCTTTTGCAATTGAGATCACATCTACAGAGGCGATATCGAGCTCTTTGAAGACGTCGAGTGCGACGTTGAGCTGCCCCTTGCCACCATCGATAAGCACGAGGTCGGGAAGATCATCTGCATCTTTTGCCTTCTGCAAATGTCTAGAGAGTGCCTGATGCAGAGCTCCATAATCGTCGCTCTTCTCGATGCCGCGGATGCGGTAGAGGCGCGTCTTGGCGCGGTCGCGCTTTCCCTCTGAAAAAGAGATGACAGCTGCGACCAGATCGGAGCCTGCGATGTTTGAGGTGTCGAAGCAGTCGATCCGCTTGGGATAGCGGTTGAGTTTGCAACTCTCTTGCAGATCGAGCAGTAATTTTTCTTGGAGCTCCTGCTGATTCTTCTCCTGTTCAAAGGTCGCCTTCGCATTCTTTTCTGCAAGGTGGACGAGCTCTCTCTTGTCTCCCTTCTTGGGAACGACGAGCTCAATTTTCTTCTGGTGCGCTTCAAATAGAATCTCTTCAAGAAGTGCAGCTTCAGGTAGCTCGATAGGAAGAAGAAGTTCAGGAGGAGGCGCGCTACTCTGTCTGTAGTGCTGCATGATGAAGGTCTCGAGGATCTCGCTCTCTTTCTGCGCGACGCGGAAGAAGCTGTAGTGCTCCGATCCGATCAGTTTTCCCTCTCGGAAGAAGAGCTGCATCAGAATGCTCTCGTCGCCGTGGCAGAAGAGGCCGATCGCATCGCAGTCGCGTCTGGAGGCTTTTGAAACGAGCCCCTCATGTTCGGTGACGTGTTCAATCTGGCGGATCGTTTGAAGAAGTGCTGCTGCCTTCTCAAACTCGAGATTTTCAGAGGCTCTCTCCATCTCTCTGTAGAGCTCTTTTAAAACCTCTTTGTCCTGACCTTTTAAGAATTTGATGGCGCCATCGACAAACTCATCATATTCGGGTTTTGTGCAGAGCCCCACACAGGGGGCAATGCAGCGTTTAATCGAGTAGAGCAGGCAGGGGCGCGTTCTTCGCTTTAGCTCCTCATCTGAGCATTGACGCAGCGGAAATAGACGCGTGATTAGCTCAAAGGTCTGCCTGGCTGCGTGCGCGCTCGTGTAAGGACCGAAGTAGAGAGCCTTCTCTTTCGGTCTTCCTTTGTAGCGGATCAGGCGCACCATCGGCCACTTATGATCATGATTGATCATGAGACTGATGAAGGTCTTATCATCCTTAAGCACCGCATTAAACTTGGGCTGATGCTTTTTGATGAGGGTGTTCTCCAGCATCAGAGCCTCTTTCTCAGTCGGCACGAGAAGAGTGTCGATGTGAGCGATCTGTGCAACAAGATGCGGAATCATCGCCCGCTCATCACGCCCCTTTGCAAAGTACTGCTTCAGGCGAACGCGCAGCTGTTTAGCTTTTCCCACATAGATCACCTTTCCCGAAGCATCCTTCATCAGATAGACGCCCGTCTCCTTCGGAAACTGCTCAAGTTGTGTCACATCAAAGCGCATCTAAAATTCGTTTTTTTATTTATTAAACTGAATAGACATGTCGGGTAGGCCAGGGGAAAGCTACGCTTTCTCTCGGGGCCTCCCTGCGACGTAACTGGTTTTTTTTTGGAGTGCGGCGACTCGGCGCCGCTTTTCTCAACATCGACTCGGCGATGTTTTTTAAGGAGATATCGACAGGTCGATATCGAAAAAAGCGGCGCCGAGTCGCCGCACTCCAAAAAAGAATCTCTAAAGACTATAGCCACTCTATTCTGGTTATCGAAAGATCTCAATAGGAGTCCTATAAATTATCTACTTCTGTTTTCCAGCGGGTGATTTTAAGGAGGGCGTCGAGGGGGGAGAGAGTGTTGGGGTCGAGATCTCGGAGCTCTTTGACGAAGGAGGGGTCGGGTTTTTGCGCAGGGGCAGCGTCGAAGAGGTTGAGCTGCTTCGTGTCATGAGATCTTTTCTGATAGGCCTCTTTTTCAAGAGAGGCGAGGAGCTCTTGGGCTCTGCGCAGAGTTGTAGCGGGTAGGCCTGCAAGGCGAGCGACGTGAATGCCGTAGCTCTTGTCGGTGCTTCCCTTTACGATCTTTCTCAAGAAGACGATCTCATCTCTGCTCTCGTGGACAGCGACGTGAACGTTGACAGCGCCTGTCTTCTCCTCTTCGAGCTTGGTCAGCTCCCAGTAGTGGGTGGCAAAGAGGGTTTTTGGGCCGCGGCTGAGCAGGTGCTCTGCGACTGCCCACGCAATCGATATCCCGTCGTAGGTGCTAGTGCCGCGTCCAATCTCATCGAGGAGGACGAGCGAGCGGGGAGTGGCGTTATGAAGGATGTTGGCGGTCTCGGTCATCTCCACCATGAAAGTCGACTGTCCTCTCGAGAGGTCGTCGCTTGCGCCGATGCGGCTAAAGACCTTGTCGATGATGCCGATATGCGCGCGCTTCACAGGTACAAACGAGCCGATCTGTGCCATGATGGCGATGAGTGCGATCTGGCGCAGGTAGGTCGATTTACCAGCCATATTCGGACCGGTGATAAGCAGGAGTCTTCTCTCTTTTGAATTGAGAAGAACATCGTTGGGGATGAACCTCTCTCCGATGAGCGCTTTTTCTAGAACTGGATGGCGCCCCTCTTCGATATTCAGCTGGTCGCTCTCATCGACGAGCGGACAGACGTAGCTCTGCTCTCTTGCGACTTGGGCAAGAGAGAGGAGGCAGTCGATCTGTGCAAGTGCCCGTGCAATTTCGCGTATGCTCTGGGCCTCTTGTGCAATGGCCAGTCTGAGAGCGTGGAAGAGTTCGGTCTCTAAAACCGACATCTTCTCTTCCGATGTGAGCATGCGCTGTTCGTAGGTTCTTAGCTCCGCTGTTGTGAAGCGCTCCGTGTTCACAAGCGTCTGTTTTCTCTCTGCAAACGGCACCAGTTTATCGGCCTGACCTCTGCTGACTTCGATGAAGTAGCCGACAGCGCGGTTGTAGGCGACCTTTAACGTCTTAATGCCAGATTTCTCGCGCAGCTCCATCTGGAACTTAGCGAGCCAGGCGTGGCTATCGCCTTTTAAGGCGCGCAGAGCGTCGAGTTCAGGATGGTAGCCCGCTTTGAAAATTCCACCGTCGGTAAGACGTAGTGGCGGCTCTTCAACAAGCGCATTTTCGATCATTTTACAGAGGGGGGTGGGATCGGAGATGCGCTGGAGGTTAGTCGAGATCAGCTGCGCATTAAAGCCCTTCAAGAGCGAGGTGATTGTAAGAGTGGGCTCCAATGAGAGGCGCAGAGCGTGGAGATCTCGTGCGGATGCATATCCCGTTTCGATGCGCATGATGAGCCTCTCGAGATCGCGCACTTGGCTCAGCTCTTTTTTAAGCAGACGCGCATTTGCAGGATCCTGCAAAAATGCAGCCACAGCCTTCTGGCGCTCGGAGATCTCGTTTACGGATAGGAGGGGATGGGTGAGCCACTGTCGCAGCAGGCGTCCTCCCATCGGTGTAGCCGTCTCATCGAGAAGAGAGAGGAGCGAGTAGCCCTTCTTTCCCAGAGAAAGAGTGTCGATTAATTCCAGGTGTCTCACAGTTGCGTGATCGAGAGCCATGTAGGATGCCGAGGGCTGCACATGAATCTGCTGGATGTGAGAGACTGCAAGCGTGAGCTCCTCCTGCACATAGCGTAAAAGGGTGCCAGCCGCATTGATGGAGGGGATCATTCCCTTTAAACCGAAGCCATCGAGCGAGTGCACCTTAAAATGTCTGAGGAGAAGATCGAGGGCGTACTGGTGATCGAAGTGCCACTCCTCTTTTTTTGTGATCGCAGAGCCAGCTTCTGTTTTTAACTGTGATAAGAGAGTCTCATGCTCTTTGAAAAATTTTTCTGAGACGAGCAGTTCTGCAGGGCGCATGCAGAGGAGCTCATCTTGAAGGAGCTTTCTATCTTCTGTTTCAAAGACTTTAAATTCTGAGGTCGTAAGGTCGAGTGCTGCGAGGGCAAAGAGGCGGTTTGTCTGTGTAAGGCAGACTAAGAAATTATTTGCTTTTTCTGGAATCAGCGCGGAGTTGATCAGCGTGCCGGGTGTGACAATCCGCATGATCTTGCGCTTAACAAGCCCCTTCGTCATGCGAGGGTCTTCCACCTGTTCTGCAACTGCAACGTGAAATCCGCTGGAGACTAGGCGTTCGATATACCCTTCGCTGCTGTGAAAGGGGACGCCGGCCATCGGCACTTCCTGCCGTTTGGTGAGGGTGATATCTAGCTCTTTTGCAATGAGAATAGCATCGTCGTAGAAGGCTTCATAGAAGTCCCCCAGACGGAAAAAAAGAATTGCTTGACCTGCGCTACTTTTTAGCTCCTCCCATTGAAGCATCATCGGGGATGTCTTTGTGGGTGCAGTAGCTGTTTCTGAAATCGTGCTCATTCGCTCTTTCTAGCCTCTTCAAGCGCTCTTCGCGCTTGGGCGAGACAGGTGTCGATCCAGCCTTTTGCTACTTGAAAATCTTTTTCTATTTCAAGAAGCTCATCTTTTACAGCCTGGATCGAAATTCCAGACTCGTTCTGCAAGCGGTTTGGCGGGTTTCTCGCTTCCTGCAGCGCCTCTTTCAATTTAAAAATTTTAATTAGGCGCGGGACCATCTGCAGATTCAGCTGCTCTTGCAAGCTGGTAGATGGAGCCTCCTCTTGAGTGAGCTGGCTCTTTTCTACAGAGGAGCTAAATGGAGAGAAGCTAGGGGCAAGTGGGGGCGCAAGATCCACAGGCTCGCAGTAGGGATTAGCCACTGGTCTTGCAGTGAAGGGCGCAGTTGGGTCTACGTTGCTATGCATAAATATTTCGGTTTTGATTTCCAGAGTATCTGAAAGCCAATTTTTGATCCAATCCGATCAAAAAGCGTCCTTTTCAAGTTTTCATCCACCCTCTAAGATGAGCTGTAGTATGTCGATGTACAAGAAAGAGAGTTTGGATGATCTGCGCAGCAAGATCGACCTCGTAGAGGTCGTCTCGTCGCATATTCGCTTGCAGCGCAGCGGATCTTCCCACAAAGCCTGCTGCCCGTTCCACGATGAGAAGACCCCCTCATTTACGATTCAGCGCGGCGACACCCACTACCACTGCTTTGGATGCGGCGCGCATGGAGATGCGATCGCCTTCCTCATGGGCTACCTTAAGATGGGATTTGTCGAAGCGATAGAACATCTCGCAGAACGCTTTCAAGTTGTTTTAGAAAAGAGCGATGAGGCCCAGGAGGGGAGAGGCCCCAATAAACCAGCGCTCAAAAATCTCCTTGAGAAGGCGTGCCAACTCTACCACTTTACGCTTCTCTACACTCCAGTAGGGCACCAGGCACTTCGCTATCTCTACGAGAGAGGCATCGACCTCGATTTTATCCAGAGATTCCGCGTGGGCTACGCCCCAGCAATTTCCGACTATCTACAGAAGATCCTCCCCTCAGATCATGGAGATCTAGAGCTCATGGCACAGGCAGGGCTGCTGCACCTCTCCGAGTCGGGCAGAAGACGCGATTTTTTTGGCGACAGAATCACCTTTCCCATCTCCGATGCGAGCGGCATGGTCATCGGCTTTTCAGCCCGTAAGTTCAAAGAGGAGACCTTTGGTGGTAAGTATATCAACACTCCCGAAACCCCTCTCTTTAAAAAATCCTCCGTGCTCTTTGGTCTTAGCTACAGCCGGCAGAGGATCGCAAAAGAGAGACGCGCGCTGATTGTAGAAGGACAGATCGATGCGTTAAGGCTCATCTACGCGGGATTCGACTACACCGTCGCAGGACAGGGTACCGCCTTCGGAGAGGATCATGTCAGAGAGCTCATGCATCTCGGTTTAAGCCATGCGCTTCTCGCGATGGATGGCGATGAGGCGGGACAGAAAGCTGCTGTAAAGATCGGCAATCTCTTCCAGAAGAAGGGAGTTGAGGTCTCGATCGTCCCGATGCCCGCAGGCTCCGATCCCGACGCCTTTTTACGTGAACGAGGAGAGCTCTCATTTGCCAAACTCCTGCAAGAGAGCGTTCCCTACCTGCCCTTCCTCTTCAACCACTTGGGAAGAGGGTTAAATCTCGACTCTCCAGCGCAGAAGAATGAGATTGTGCGCACGATTGCAACGCAGGTGCGCCTCTGGGAGCATCCGATCATGGTGCACGAGAGCCTTAGACGCCTTGCTGAGATTGCGCGCGTGCCTCTCGAGATGCTCAGCAAAGAGAGAGACCTCGTTCCCAACGCTCCACCTGCAAGAGTAGAGCTAAGCCGCATGGCCTCCGCTGTTGAGAAAGTAGATCCCGATCGCATCCTAGAAACCGATCTTCTTCGCTGGCTCTTTTTTGTGGGCGAGAGCGAGCCCAATATCGTCGAGCTCATCCGCGCAAATATGGATGAGCAGCAGCTGCGCGTGCCCGTTTGCAAAGAGCTCTATGCCCTCTACATGCAGGCCTATGCTGAGAAGAAGCCGCGCGACCTCTTGGCGCTAGGAACAAGCCTGCAAGAGGGAAAAGATCAGCTCTTCCTCTCCGAGATCATGCAGAAGAAGATCAACCTCCAGCGCGCCAAAGAGGGTGTGATTGAAACCATCCAGAAGATCCTCAACCGCTCCTGGCTTCAGAAGCGCGAAGACATCCGCATCAAGATTCACAGCGGCAAGTGCAGCGAAACAGAGGTCCTCGAACTCGCCAAGCAGTTCGACGAGATCAAAAAACACCCTCCCCAGATCATTATCTAAAAGCTGAAAGACTCGCTCTTATTGCATGAAGGAGAGGATGTTGCCGGAGGCTAGGTTATGGAGGAGAGGGCGCGGGAGGCTTAGGTGCTCTTCAAACATCTTGAGGATGTGGGGATAGCCTGAGGAGTTTCCATACTCATCGAAGTACATCTTGTCGGCGTTATACTTGATCTGGATGCCGGGAAAGTCGGTATCGCAGAAGAAGTCGGCTCCGAAGCAGAGAGCCTTTTCACCCTGAAGACCAAGCCCATGTTCTGCGTGCTTGAGAATATCTCTCTGGTCGTGTGCTCCTACAAAAGGTCTAAAGAGGTTGAAGCCGATTACGCCTCTGCGGCGGATAATCTCACGCGCGAGCTCGTCGGGAAGGTTGCGCGCCACATTTGTAATTGAGCGAAAGTTGGAGTGGCTCGCAAGCACGGGAACTTTCAACTTGTTCTGATCGATGAAATTTAGAATGTCGTGGGCAAGAGCATCGGAGGTGTGGCTTAGGTCGACTGCGATCTTCTTCTGATCCATCCAGCGCAGCAGCTGCTTGCCATCCTCTTTTAGCCCAACCGTTGTGCTGTTTCCTCCGCCAAAGCGATTCTCATCATTCCACGTTAGGCTGATGTAGAGAATGCGACCCATTGTCTCATAGAGATGGTTGAGCCGCGAAAGAGCCCTTTCAAGAGGCTCATCCTCTTCGCAAAATCCCGAAGCGTTCTCAAAGGCGGGGATGATAAAGATCTTCTCAGAGGGCTTCTCAAAGCACTCCGGACCTGTGAAAAAAGCATACTCGCTCTTGTACTTGCTTAGCAGCTGCAGATAGAGCTCGATCTGCTCGCGCGCAACCCGCGTAGAGCCGGGCTCGGTAGTCGTAAAAATAGCAAGCACCTGCAAACGAACGCCCCCTTCCCTCATCTGCCCATAGGAGCTGCGCGAGATCGCATCAAACGGCGTCCTCTCCTTGCTTACCTGCAGGTAGCTGAGGAGGTCGCAGTGCAGATCGATCACGGGAATTGGAACCATTATTTCATCTCCTGGATCTTGCTGAAGTCGAGAAGAGAGTCGAAGTAGGCAAAGACCTTGTGTAGAAGTGCGATGCGGTTGTTCTGCAGGTCGAGGTCGTCGACGAGGATCTTCACGGTGTCGAAGAGGCGCACGATGAAGGGCTGGAAGGTGGCCATGTGCGCAAAAGCGCGCGCATAGTCTCTATCGTCGATCGCGTTTTTCAGTTGAGTCTGGATCTTCTCCACATGTTTCCAGAGCTCTTTTTCAGCCGGCTCTTTGAGAAGAGCAGGGTTGAAAGGGCTCTTTGCTGGCTTTTCAAGCTGCCCCTTGGCGCGCTTGTAGACCTCAAGAAACTTTGGAAATTCAGCTCTCTTGCGGAAGGCGTGCAGCGCCTGCACTTTGCGGAACTGGTCGAAGGGATCGTAGCAGATGCCTCTCAGAGCGGCTTCGATCTCATCTTTTTTAAAGCCGTAGGCTTCAAAGACCGTTTTGGCTCTTGAGGTGACAAACTGGAGGATCTCTTCAACGACCTTCTCTCGCGCCTTCAGATCTTTCTGAAGCGAAGTAAACTGCTCTGCGCACTCATCGAGGAGCGTCTTCAAGTTGACAGAGTGGGAGCCCTCGATGAGGATCTTGATCATTCCGAATGTCTGTCTTCTAAGAGCGTAGGGATCGCTGGATGAGGTGGGCTTGAGGCCGATGCTAAAGTAGCCGAGCAGGTTATCGAACTTGTCCGACAAGCTTAAGATGATCCCGCAAGGAGTTTTAGGAAGGGGGGCCTCTTCTGCGCGCGGCATCCACTGCTCTGCAATCGCCTCCGCAACCTCTGGCGCCTCTTTTTGCGCCAAGGCGTAGTAGCGCCCTGCTGTTCCTTGTAGGTCGGGGAACTCGCCTACGAGTGCTGAGGTGAGATCTGCTTTTGATAAGAGAGCCGAGCGGAGAAGTTTCTTCTCGTCTGCAATCGAAAGAGCGCGGTTTAATGTGCGCACATGGTGGTAGATGCGCATCACCTTATCCAGCATTGAACCTAGCTCTTTCTGAAAGGTCATCTCTTTCAGCTTATCGTTGAACTTCACGAGGGGAGTGTTTAGATCCTGCTCATAGAGGAAGACGCCGTCGGATAGACGCGCCGATAGCACCTTCTGGTTGCCCTTGCAGATCAGGTCTGTGGGGACTCTGTCGGCTGTGATGACGAACTGGTTTTTTAGCTTGCCTTTACTGTCTGCCAAGGGGAAGTACTTCTGGTGCTCGACCATCTCTGAGATCAGCACCTCTTGAGGGGCGCGCAAGAATGCGGTAGCAAAAGAGGCAGAGATCAGGCAGGGCCACTCGGTGAGGTGAAGAACTTCTGAAAGAACTCTCTCTTTCATCAGAGCTTGGCTCTTCGTCTTCTTCTCTATTGCTGTCAGCTGTTTAAGAATGGATTCTTTACGCTCTTCGATATCTGCAAGTACGCACCCTTTCTTGAGTGAAGAGAGGTAGGCTTTAGGCTCTTTCAGCACGATCTTTCCGGGTTTGAGTTGCGCATGGCCGAAGGTGAAGCGGTTAGAGGAGATCTCTCCCAGCTGGAAAGGGATCACATGTGGGCCGAAGAGTGCAACGATCCAGTGGAGTGGCCTTGCGTAGGTGATATCTAGACCTGCCCAGCGCATCTTTTTTGGAAACTCAAGCGCGGAGATGAGCTTTGGAAGCTCATCTGCGAGAAGGAGCATCGTCGATCTTCCCTCTTCCGTTAAAAAGGCGAAGAGATAGTCGCTCTCTTTGATGGTGCGGATCTCGAGATTTTTTACCTTTCCCTTTCTGATCTCAGATAGAGAAGCGGTAGGCAGATTCAGCGACTTAAAGAATCCTGCTCCTTGCGGTGTGAGCTCTCCTTTCGGATCGAATGCGGTGGAGACCGGCGGCCCCCTCTTTTCGATCTTCTTGCTCTCTGTTCCTTCTGCAAGACCGCTCACGAGAATAGCGAGCCTTCGCGGCGCACCAAAAACTTTAAGCTTGTCGAAAGAGACGCCGCTCTCTGTAAGAAGTTTCTGGATCGCTCTCTCCAGATTTCTGCAGCCAACGGGAACAAAGCTCTCTGGGAGCTCTTCCGAGCCGATCTCGAGAAGGAAATCCTGCTTTTTCTTGGGGTTAAAAGACTTTGGAATTTTAGGAAGAGCTGCGGCTTTTAGCTTAGAAGCCTTCTCCTTTTTGATTAGGGGGAATCCGAGCTTTTCGCGAGAGGCGATATACTCCAGTCCTACAAGACGAGCGAGATCTCGGATGCGCGCGATGTACCCTGTGCGTTCCGATGCGGAGATTACGCCTCTTGCATCTAGAATGTTAAACGCGTGCGACGCCTTGATCACAAAGTCGTAGGCCGGAATTGGCAGGTTGCGTGCAACCAGATCGCTCGCCTCTTTTTCGTAGTCGTTGAAGTGGGTGTGCCACATCTTCGTGTTCGCTTCAGTGAAGTTGTAGCTGCTCCATTCGACCTCGCTATGTTGAGAGATGTCTCTGAAGGTGAGCGTATCATTCCACTTCACATCGAAGAGGTTGTCGACGTTTTGCACATACATCGCGAGCCTCTCCAGACCGTAGGTGATCTCAGCGGTCACTGGATGAGTCGGAATGCTAGCGATCGCCTGAAAGTAGGTGAACTGCGAGACCTCCATGCCATCGCACCAGACCTCCCAACCGAGCCCCCACGCTCCCAAGCTCGGAGACTCCCAGTCGCTGTGCACAAAACGGATGTCATGTTTCTTTAAGCTGAGGCCGATCGCTTCTAGAGATTCCAAATACCAGCGCTGAACATCTTTTGGCGAGGGCTTTAACACAACCTGGTACTGGTGAAAGAGCTGAACGCGATTCGGGTTCTCTCCATAACGGCCATCTTGAGGACGGCGAGAGGGCTCTACGTAGGCAGCATTGTAGGGCTCAGGTCCCAGACAGCGCAAAAAGGTCACGGGATTGAAGGTGCCGGCTCCCACCTCTAAGTCGTGCCCCTGGTGGACGATGCACCCCTTCTTCTCCCAGAACTCGTTTAAACGCGCGATTAGCTGTTGAAATGTGAGCATGAATTTACCTGATGATCAAAAGGAGAGAGTGTAATTTGAAATTTCTTTTTCCTCAATCTCCTCCTCTCTCATTTGTTTTTATAAGTTTTTCCTAGTTTTTTCTTTTTTTTTGGAGTGCGGCGACCTGGCGCCGCTTTTCTTGAGATCGACCTGGCGATCTCTCTTAAATTTCAAATAAGCAGAATGATGGCATCTCTAATAATCAAAGAAAATCGACAAGTCGATTTTAAGAAAAGCGGCGCCAGGTCGCCGCACTCCAAAAAAGAGAGCTTGAAAGCTGCTAATGTGATATTAAATTTTTTGATTCAGAGCGATTAGATTGATGTTATTGCCCAGCTGAGGTAGAATTTTTACCACAATACGGGTGAAACATGTTTGCATTAAGATCTGCTTCTATTAATCGTTCAAAAATCTTCTTTCCTCCTTTTAATTTAGTAAGAAGCGATTTTGAACATCTCATCATGCGCTCAGCTTCGCAGGTGATTGGCACGACGATTAAAAACATGCAGAGGCTGCTGGAAGAGGCGAGAGAAGCCCACCGCCTCCTAGCTCAAAGAGAGCGCCGCACACATACATACGAGGTGCTTCATCTCAGGCATCATAAGGTTCACAACACATGACACGATCTCTTCATAACATCACCGAAAGTGAACTCAAAGAGTGGCTTATCGCCCAAGATGAGAAGCCCTTCCGCGCGTCGCAGATTTTGGATTGGCTTTATAAAAAAGGCGTAACAGAGTGGTCTCAGATGACCAATCTGAGCGCTTCCATTCGAGAGAAGCTCTCCTCTCATTTTCATCTCAAATCGATCAAGCTGCGCGAGACTCAAGACTCCATAGACAATGAGACGACCAAGTTCCTCTGGGAGCTATCCGACGGCAAGCTTGTTGAATCTGTTCTTATCCGCTCTTTTGAGCGACGCACCGTTTGCGTCTCCTCGCAAGTCGGCTGTCCGGCCCGATGCGCATTTTGCGCTTCTGGTAAGCAGGGACTCATGCGAAATTTAACTGCAGCTGAGATCTATGAGCAGGTCTATGAGATCGACCGCTACCTCAAGGCAAAAGAGGAGAGGGTCTCTCACGTGGTTTATATGGGGATGGGTGAGCCCTTTGAAAACTATGAAGAGGTTGTAAAGTCGATCGGCTTCCTCTGCGATCCCACACGACTGGGCCTCTCTCAAAGAAGAATCACCGTTTCTACTGTCGGCGTGATTGAGGGAATTGTCCGTTTTGCTGAGGAAGATTTAAAAGTGAACCTCGTTCTCTCTCTGCACGCTCCGAATCAGAGAATCCGCCAGAAGATCATCCCCTACGCACGCAAGTACCCGCTCGATGAGATACTTACCGCAATGCGCTTCTTTGCTCACAAGACGAGAAGAGACATCACCTACGAGTATACGATGATGGCAGGGATCAACGACAGTCTCGACTGCGCGCACGAGCTCGCAAGCCTCTTGGGCGGGCAGCAGTGCACTATTAACCTCATCCCCTATAACCCAGTAGAGGGGCTCCACCTTAATCGCCCATCCAAAGAGACGATTGAGGGCTTTAGAGAGGCTCTTACTGAGAGCGGACTCAATGTCACCTGGCGCTACACCAAAGGCAAGGACATCGCCGCCGCCTGCGGCCAGCTCGCCATGCGCAACTAAGCTCTTCTAAAAAAGTAGTGCAACAATTTTTACCAACCGCTAATCTCGTCTGAAAAGAGAGGTTGGTGTGGTAATTGCGCTCTGTTTCACGCTTGTGCGTATCCTTCTAAGCCCTCTTTTTCTCATTATTTATCTCTATCATCAGGATCTAGGAATTAGTCTCATTCTTCTTCCCTATATCCTCATCTTGATACAGGGTATTTCGGAGCTATCCGACCTTTTTGACGGCTTTTTTGCCCGCAGAAAGAACGAGGTAACAGAGCTTGGCAAGCTGCTCGACCCCATGGCCGACAGCATCTTTCGCCTCTCTGTCTTCTTGACATTCACTCAAGGCATCGTCCAGCTCCCGCTGATTCTAGTTCTCTTCTTCTTCTATCGAGATTCGATTATTAGCACCCTTCGCACGCTCTGCGCTTTAAGAGGCGTAGCCCTTGGAGCTCGCTTAAGTGGGAAAATTAAGGCGGTCCTTCAGGCGTCTGTAACACTTTTAATTTTAATTTTAATGATCTTCTACTCCCTTGGCCACATAGATCTCCACCTCTTCCAAAAAATTAGTATGATCAGCGTGCTGATCGTCTGCCTCTACACGATCTCTTCTGGCATTGAGTACATCTATGCCAATCGCAGCTACATTCAAAAAGCTCTCAATCGAAAGTAGAATCTTTTTATCTTTAATCTGTAATAAGAAAATGTTTATTATTTACTTATAATAATAAGTGTATTTGATTGTTGTTTTATTATTTGCTATAATTATATGAAATTAATTAAAGGTAATGTGAGGTTAAAGATGACTGCTATTAGCGCGAGACAAATTACTGATGGTGGAGAGAATGGAAGAGAGGTTGCGGTTCAGCCAGCAACAAACAGCCGGAGTATGCACAGATCTCTGCAGCTAATGCCAACCATTCGCGCTTTTCAAAGAGGTCCTGAAGGAGTTGCTATTAGCCAAGGAGAACTCATTACCCGAAAGGTTGTTGGGGAGCTCTTTTTCTTAACTCTTGCTCTTGTATTAACCGTTGAAGCTATTGTAAGTGGAATTTTTGTCACAATCGCTGAAACGTTAGGCTCTCTCCAACAGCTAATGTCTCAACACGAATTCACTTTTGAGATGCCCCAAGTCAATCTGGAGATGCCGCAAGTCAAAGTTCAGATGCCTGAGTTTAAATTTGATATGCCTCAAGTCAGAGTAGGCAAACGAACTGGGCCTATCATCGAAGAAGTAGACGACTAAAACTATTTTTAGGCGGCTCTTTTCTTATCCCTGGAGATCAGCGCAGTGTAGAGATCGAGATAGGCTCTCGCTGATTTTTCCCAGCTAAAGTTGTATCTCATTCCATTCATGATGATTCGATTCCACTTCGCACGATCATTTTCCCAACAGTCGAGCGCTCGATCGAGCGCCCAGTTCATGCCGGCCGCATCGAAGTGGTCGAAGGTGTAGCCGTTTCGTTCACTTTCTGGGCGATCAGAAGTATCAATATCAAACACCGTATCAGCGAGGCCTCCTGTGCGTCTCACAACAGGAACCGTTCCGTAACGCAATGCGATCATCTGCGTGAGGCCGCATGGCTCAAAAAGCGAAGGAACAATGAGTAGATCCGATCCCGCAAAAATGAGATGGCAGAGAGCCTCGTTTTTATCGATGCTAATGCCGATGCTTTTTTCTCTTCCGTTCCAGGGAAGAAACTCCTTTTCGATCTTAGAGCCGTGATCGGAACCTAGAAGAGTAAACTGCCCCCCACGCTTCAAAGTTCTAGTCATCGCATGCAAGATGAGCTCTGGACCCTTCTGTGTAACCAGGCGTGTCACCGAGCCGACGATAGGATAGTCTCCCTCGCGCAACCCAAAGTGTATACGAAGCTGCCGGCGGTTCTCTTTTTTTGCCTCCAAGACCTTTTGTAACTTGTCCTGTTCACCCACGTTAAAGGTGTTGTAGCGTTTAATCAAGAAGGGATCTTTTTCAGGGTTCCAGTAGTTCTCATCGATGCCGTTGAGGATGCCGCGCATCTTGTTGCGATTTGCAACAACCACTTCTTGTAGGCCTGCTCCTGCAAGAGGCGTCATGATCTCTCGCATGTAGGTGGGAGAGACAGTTGTCACCTGGTCTGCATACTCGATCCCTCCCTTCAGAAGGTTGATAGTACCGAAGATAGAGGGGTCCTGCATCTTTTCGCGAATGAGGGGATTTTCTCCGCGCAATCCCACGCGCGAGATCTGCTTTGGAAGACACTTCCCTTGGTAGTCTAGGTTGTGAATCGTAAGCACAATCCCTTGCGCTTTTAAGCCGAGGGGTTTGTAGACTTCTTTGTAGAGAGGCGCAATAAGAGCTGTTGGCCAGTCGTGTAGATGAATTAGATCGGGTGTGCGCTTAGTTTGAAAGAGGTACTCGAGCGCAGCTCTGCAGAAGTAGGTAAACCTCTCCACATCATCGTCACAGCCATAGATCTTTTCGCGTCCGAAGTAGTGAGTCGGGTCGTGTGATTCAATAAGAAGCACCCGCAAGTTTTCAAGTTCGCACGACCAGATAGTGTTGCGTATCTGTTCAGATCCCTCCGTGCAGAGCATCTCTTGGAGATCAACTTTAAGATGTTTTAATTGCTTATAATCGATACAGTCGTACTTTGGAATAATGATTTCGACCTTCTGCTTTTTACTGACGAGCTCCTTCGAGAGCCCATAGAGAACGTCTCCTAGTCCGCCAACTTTAGCAACGGGGGCGAGTTCTGAAGCAATATGGACGATATGCATAGATAAGTTTTGGGTTATTAATTTTTCTTTTAATCTACAGAGGAGTTATATGCAAAATTTTCCTGTAATCGTCTCCTTTTTTACAAAGAACACTCCCTATCAAGACGAGGTGAAGAATTTAATCGCTTCATGCGAGAAGTTTGGCCTCGAAACCTCTATTGACGGCGTCGACTCCTTCGGGAGCTGGGAGCTGAACTGCTCCTTTAAGCCCTTCTTCCTCTATCAGAAGCTCCAAGAGCTTAAAAAAAAGGTTCTATGGGTCGATGCAGACGCGGTATTTGTCAGGAAGCCGACTCCTCTCGATATCTTCTCAGCCGATCTCTCTGTGAGAATCAATCCGGAGCTTCCCGACCAGCACCCCTCAAAAGTCATGTCGGGCACAATTTTTGCAAACTACACAGACAAGTCTCAAGAGCTTCTGCGCAGGTGGGCCCAGGCATGCGTAAAAGAGATGATGCGCGAGGGGCGCACCGAGGAGTTCTGGGAGCAGACCGCATTAAGAGATATCCTTATCTCAAAAAATTTTGACGCTGACGTGCGCAATCTCCCTCTTGAATACGTCAAGGTTGCTGGCCACCCTAGCGATGAAAAGCGAATCCTCGACCCCATCATCGAGCACCACCAAGCCTCCCGTCGCTTCAAGTCCTCCATCAACGGCAACAACAAATAAACTTTATTGATGTAGTTGATGGCGGAAATTTAAAGAGGGCCAAAATAGACATGTCGGATGGTGTGCGCTGGCGCCACACCTCCCGCGACCACCTTGCGCTTCACCTCGCTTTGCCAAACCGTGTGCTCGAAAACAGAGTGGGCCACTGCCCTACCCTGTACGCCTGCCCGGCTTTTCTGCGCTACGGTTTTGCTGTGCGATCTGAATCGATCGGCTGCTCAAGGCGCTCATCCCACTTCCTCCGCCAAAGGGTCCCTTTCGCGTCCAGTCGCAATGCATATCGCACAGCAAAATTGCACCCGCAGGAGAGCGCGGCGAGCGCGTCAACGGGGTAGTACTCTGTACACCCCTTCTCCGAGGACGCGATTTGGCAAAGCGAGATGCAGCGCAAGAGGGTCGCAGGGAGGCCCCGAGAGAAGGCCAAAGGCCTATCTCCTGGCCTACCCGACATGTCTATTCTGCGAAAAATATAGAATATCTACGGGTAAAGGTTTTTTTTAGCGATCTGGGTTTGATTTAAAATCTTGGGGGCAGTAGCATGGTCCCTGTTGAATTTTTTTAAATGGCTTTTTAACTGGGGCGTCGCCAAGTGGTAAGGCAGCGGTTTTTGGTACCGCCATTCGGAGGTTCGAATCCTTCCGCCCCAAGTTTTAGTTGAAGTAACAAGATGCACAATGAAAACGGATACATGTTATTTGCGGGCACCTCCCATCCGGAGCTTGCACGTCAAATTGCAGACTCCGTCGGTGTGAAGCTTGGAAAAGTGACAATTGAGACGTTTCCAGATGGCGAGATAGGCGTTCATGTTTTAGACAACGTCCGTGGTAGGGATGTTTTCCTTTTGCAATCCGTCGCACGACATCCCAATCTCTATCTCATGGAACTTCTCATATTGGTCGACGCTATGAAGCGCGCCTCGGCCCGTTCGATCATCGCGATGATTCCCTATTTTGGGTATGCGCGTCAGGATCGAAAGGGAACAGCACGAGAGCCGATTACGGCTAAACTTGTTGCTGACCTGCTTGAAAAAGCGGGTGTTACGAGGGTGCTCTCTATGGATCTGCATACGGAGCAGATTCAGGGGTTTTTTAACATCCCTGTGGACAATCTTTACGCAAGACCGGCTCTTGTAGAAGCGGTGAAGCGTTTAAAGATGGACAAGTGTGTGGTGGTAACCCCGGACGTAGGGAGCATAAAACTCGCCCGGTCGTTCGCAGAGGAGCTTAAGTGCGACTATGCGATTGTCGACAAGCGTCGAATAAGTGCAAAGCGAGTAGAGATGGATGCCCTTATTGGGGACGTGAAGGACTGCGATGTCCTGATCGTCGATGACATCTGCTCGACAGGAAGCACGCTCAAGACGGCGGCAGTGGTGTGTAAGAATGCGGGTGCAAAGCGCATCTATGCAGTAGTTACCCACGGCCTCTTTGTCGGTGAGTCGTTTGAGGAAAGTGCGATTGAAAAGATGCTGGTTAGCAATACCGTGACACTACCTCCTGGTATTCCTCGAGAGAGGATTGAGGTTGTGTCAATTGCCCCTCTTTTTGCTAAGGCGATAGATTCCATCGTCGGTGCAAAGTCCATCTCCTCCCTGTTCAGTAGATCTTCGTCCTAAGAGGTTGCTTTTAAACCGGAGCGGTTTGAAGACAGTCTCTAAGAGGCTACCCTAAATTTTTTTGATTTAATGAGAATATGGAGAAGACCATGAAACTTACAGTCACAGCCCGTGCTCAGAAGAAGAAGAGCGATACGAAACAGGTAAGACGGGAAGGCAACATTCCAGGAATTATCTATTCCCCAGGAAAAGAGCCTGAGCTGATCGTCATCAATGGAATCGAGTACGCTACCTTGATGAGAAGCGTAGAGTCTGGACGCCTTCCAACAACTATTTTTACTCTAGTTTTCGGAAAGAAAGAGCGCCGCGCGATTCTGAAAGAAGTTCAATACGAGATCACAAACTACCAGGTCTCTCACCTCGACTTCCAAGAGCTCCACGAAGACGTTCTCGTCCAAGTAAAAGTGCCTATTTCGATTACTGGCGCTGCTGACTGCCCAGGCGTTAAACTCGGTGGATTTTTAAGACAGGTGATTCGCACTGTTCAAGTCGAATGCCTTCCGAAGCATATCCCTACAGAGTTCGTCGTGGATGTAAAAGATTTGGGCATCGCACAGAGCAAACGCCTCTCAGACATCAATCTTCCTAAGCATGTACGCCCGCTTGCGAAGATGGATGAGGTGCTTGCTGTAATTGCGAAGCGTTAAAGTTAAATTATGGCTCCGAAGTGTTTGATCGTCGGGTTAGGGAACCCGGGCAAGGCTTACGAGGAGACGCGACATAACGTAGGTTTTCAGGTTCTGAGAGCCTACGCTGAAAAGAAGGGTCTTGTTTTTCGCTCTACGACCGGTTTTATCGGAGAGCTAGCCCAAGGCCGCCTTTACGATAAGAAGACGGTGCTTCTGCTTCCTCTGACCTACATGAATAGTAGCGGAGAGGCGGTCAGCATCTGCTGCCACTACTTCGAGGTAGCAAAAGAGAATGTGCTTGTTGTCTGTGATGATATCGCTCTCCCATTTGGCGCTCTGCGCCTGAAACCGAAGGGAAGCAGCGGAGGCCATAACGGCCTTAAGAGTATCGAGCAGCATCTAAGTACCCAAGAGTTTCCACGTCTTAGAGTGGGAATCGGGGAGAAGGGAGGAGGAACTCTTAGCGAGCATGTTCTCGGAAGGTTTACTCCCGAAGAGAGAAGAGATCTACCACAGATTGTGGAGAGAGCAGCGGATGCAGTAGACATGTGGCTCTCTTCGGGAATTGAGAGCTCAATGCGGGTTTTCAACAAGGATAAGATAGAAGAAATTGGAGAATGAGAAATATGACAAAACAAAAAAAGCAACTTTACGAGGGCATGTATATCTTGAGCGCCACTCTGAGCGAAGAAGCGCGCCAGAAAGCTCTCGATAAGATCACCTCCTCGATTTTAGAGAGAAAGGGAGAGATTCACAAGATCCACGACCAGGGAAGACACAGACTGGCTTACGAGATCAATAATCGTCGTGAAGGCTACTACTACCTCATCTATTTTTCTGTAGCAACTCCTTCGATTAAAGAGATGTGGAGAGAGTATCACCTTAACGAGGATCTAATCCGATTCCTCACACTCAGAGCTGAGAAGGTGATGGAAACGCTCGAATTTAAACAAATAGTTCAAGAGTGAGGAGCTGGTAAATGAGTTCAACATTTAATAAAAAGCCTGCCTTCCAGAAAAAAGCGGTTCCTGAAGGTCCTTTCGTAAGAAGGCGCAAACAGTGCCCTTTTACTGCTGCAGGTATTAAGCATATCGACTACAAAGACATCGACACACTCATACAGTTTGTCACTGAAAGAGGAAAGATCATCCCTCGTCGTATTACAGGGGTCTCTTCTTACCACCAGAGACAACTTGCGCAAGCGATTAAAAGAGCAAGGCACATGGCCCTGCTGCCTTTTGTCGGCAATGATTAATTAGGAGAAAGAGAAACAATGGCAAGACAGTACCAGTTACTACTTATCGATGACGTGGATGATCTTGGACGCAGTGGCGAGGTTGTAAAAGTAAGACCTGGCTACGCGCGCAATTTCCTTCTTCCTAAGAAGAGAGGAGTGATCGCCGATAAAAATACTCTGCGCATGCAGGCTCGTCTGAAAGAAGAGCGCGCTCAGCGTGCAATCGTGGACAAGAAAGAAGCAGAAGATCTCTCTACACGCTTGAACGGAATGGAGCTGACAATTCTGGTGAAGATCGATCCAGAAGGTCACATGTACGGCTCAGTTTCAGCGTTTGATATCATTGAGCTTTTTGCAAAAGAGGGTATTACCCTTGAGAAGCGCAACATCGTGCTCCTCCAGCCAATTAAAGAGCTTGGAGTGCACAATTTGACTCTTCGTTTGAAAGAGGGTGTTAGCGCGGCGTTCATACTTAAAGTTGAAAGTGAAACTCCACTTCCACAGAGACAGGCGTAGGCCTAAGCTTTAAGGATGAAGCTCGCTCTTTTCTCTCCAGCGAAGATCAACCTGTTTTTTCGCGTGCTCAAAAAACGACCGGATGGCTATCACGAGATAGCCTCCCTCTATCAGAGCATCAGCCTTGGAGATCGACTAGAGATTGAGCTCGCACATGAGGATCGCCTCGAATGCGACGACGAGACCCTTCCCTGTGATTCCACCAATTTAATTCTACGTGCAGCAGACCTCTTTCGCCGAAAAACGGGAAAGAAGGTCTATGCGCATTTCCACCTTTTAAAACGCACACCCATTCAAGCGGGACTCGGTGGGGGAAGCAGCAACGCTGCCACTGCGCTCTGGGGGTTAAATCAGTTATCTGGAAAAGCTGTTTCAAATGAGGAGCTCATGCTCTGGTCTGCAGAGCTTGGAAGCGACGTGCCCTTCTTCTTCTCGACAGGAACCGCTTACTGCGAGGGAAGAGGAGAAAAAATCCTTCCACTGCCTCCTCTTCCTAAACGCCAGAAGTTCTGGATAGCAAAGCCACAGGGAGGCTTGAGCACGCCGCTCGTCTATCAAGAGACGAAGCCAGAGCTGCTTGAGGAGCGCGATCCAAAAACTGCACTCCGCTCGTTTACGGAGGGCTCGCCACTCTATTTTAACGATCTTGAACCAGCGGCCTTTAGGCTCGCCTCACCCCTCTCCTCCTTTAAAAATCAGCTTTATAAAGCGGGGTTTGATCAGGTCGTGATGACTGGAAGTGGAACCGCTTTTATATGCTTTGGAGAGGGGAGGGCGCCGCCAGAAATGGAGGGAGTGCGTTTTTTTTCAGCCCACTTTTTGCAGAAAAGAGAGGAAGAGTGGTATGAATTTCCCAGTTTTTGCTAGAGTAGCGACATGAAAAAAGAAAACCTGATCGTCGTAACGGGAGCCGCCGGTTTTATCGGCTCTTGCCTCGTCAAACATCTCAATGACCGCGGCCATACCAACCTCCTGCTCGTTGACGATATCGAACAGACCGAGAAGTGGAAGAATCTTCTCGGGAAAAAATTCACAGACTTTATCTCAAAGCACGCTCTCTTTGAGTGGCTGAAAGGGAGAGAGAGCGAGATCAGCGCGATCATCCACCTCGGAGCCTGCTCGGACACACTCGAGATGAATGGCGACTATCTGATGGAGAATAACTACCGCTACACGGTCAGACTTGCAGAGTACGCCCTCAAACATGGAAAGAGGTTCATCTACGCCTCTTCTGCTGCCACCTACGGCGATGGCGCGCTCGGCTTTTCAGACGATCACGACCTGCTAGACGATCTCAAGCCTTTAAACTTATACGGCTTCTCCAAGCATCTCTTTGACCTGTGGGCAAAGAGACAGGGCGTCTTAGACCGCATCGTCGGTCTTAAATACTTCAACGTTTTCGGCCCCAACGAGAACCACAAAGGCCGCATGGCCTCGATGGTTTACAAGATGCTCCCAAATGTGCTTCAAGAGGGGAAGATACGCCTCTTTAAATCCTCAGAGCCTGAGAAGTTTATCGATGGTGGACAGCTGCGCGACTTCATCTATGTGAAAGATGCTGTGAGAATCACCTGCGACTTTCTCGATAACTCTGTAGGTGGCATTTTTAATGTGGGCATGGGCGAGACCACAAGCTGGAATGAGCTCTCCCACGCGCTCTTTCATGCAGCTGGCAAAGCGCCAGTGATCGAGTATGTTCAGATGCCTGCCGACCTCGTAAAACAGTATCAGAACTACACCTGTGCAGACATGGAGAAATACCTCGTCAAGCACGGCCACTCTGCTCCTAAAAAACCGACTGCATTTTCTATTAAAGAGGCGGTCACTGACTATGTAAAGAATCACCTGCTTGCGGATAGAAGATGGTAAAACTCATTGGAATGCTCAGCCAGTTCTGTCCTGTCAACGTCCTCGTCATTGGGGATTTTATGTTGGACACCTACACCACGGGCAAGGTTAAAAGAATCTCTCCAGAGGCTCCTGTTTCAGTTCTTCACGTCCAAAAAGAGGAGAGCCGACCAGGCGGTGCTGGAAACGTCGTTCTCAATTTAATCTCACTTGGCGCAAAGGTCACTGCTGTTGGCCGCATCGGACACGATGAGGCTGGTGAGAAGATCCGTTCCGAGCTAGAGAAAGAGGGGGTAGATGTTTGCGGACTATTCAAAGAGGTTGGATTTAAAACTCCGGTTAAAAATCGACTGATTGCCGACTCTCAACAGGTGCTGCGCGTCGACTTTGAATCCTACAGCACGATCGCAGAAGAGCTCGAACAGACGATCGTCGACAGGCTTCCCGCTCTTCTCGAACAGACGCAGATTATCTCCGTTTCCGATTACGGAAAGGGCTTTCTCTCACGCTCACTCCTCATGACTCTTTTTGAGATGGCCCGCGCGCGGAACATCCCCGTGATCGTCGATCCTAAAGGAGAGGACTTCTCGAAGTATCAGGGAGCTACAGTCCTTAAGCCCAACCTCTCAGAGGCCTACGCAGCAGCGAAGATGCCAAGCGAAGCTCCGCTCGATCAGGTCGCCGCAAAGATTCTCCACTCCTGCCAAGTCGATATGCTTCTCATCACCCGCTCTGAGCAGGGGATGGCGCTCTTCGATCAGACCGGAGAGCGGTACGACTTTCCCGTGCGCTCTAAAGAGGTGAAAGATGTGACCGGAGCGGGCGACACCGTGCTCGCTATGATTAGCATCGCCCTTGCAAACGGTTTAGATATTAAGCTAGCAGCTCAGCTCTCTAACATCGCAGCGGGAATGGCGATTGAGAGAATCGGCTGCGTGCGCATCCATCTGCCAGATCTGGCAAAGCGCCTTTTAGAGTATGACGTCGAGAATAAGATCTTCGACGAAGAGCACCTGTTTGCGCTTCAGCAAGCGCTAAAAGGCAAGCGCTTCACAGTTCTCGGCCTTGAAAGCAGCTGCGGCATGTCAACCCTTGTTTTTAGAGCCATTCGCAAGCTCTCCGAAAAGGGCGAAGAGAAGCGTCTCATCGTCTACGTGCGAGATAGCTCCCCAGATGAGGAGTTTGTTTCCATGCTCTCCTCCCTCGCCGAGGTCGATTTCATCGTCCTCAAGTGCGAAAGCCTGCGCAACCTCTGCGAGATCATCCAGCCCGACTCGGTCTTTAGCATCGAGAAAGAGAAGCTCCTCACCCTCGACCACCACGTCGCCCTCCTCTCCTAAGCCCATAAAGAAGGCCCGCCCGGGGGCTCGGACAAGGCCCGCCCGGCGGGGGGCGCTCGGAGAAGGAATGGACTTAAACGGACAGAAAACGGACGGGAAATGGACGAAAACGGACACGCGCCAAAGAAAGAAATTCTTTCCCTTTCTCTTGCCCGCCTGTCCATTTCCTGTCCGTTCCTCGTCCATTAATGTCCGTTAACGTCCATTTTCCTAGGCGGGCCTTTCCCGAGCGCCCTTGCTTTCTTAGAGCTTGTGGAGGCGTTCGATGCGCTGCTCGAGTGGTGGGTGGGTTGCAAAGAGCGCTAGGAAGCCTGTCTTGCCACGGGTCGAGATCTTGAAGGCTTGGAATGCAGCCTTCTCTGAAGCGGCATCAGGCAGTAGCTTCTGCGTGTTTTGCAGGGATTCTAAAGCCGCGATCATCTTCTGCTTGCCCGCAAGGCCTGCGCCTCCGGCATCTGCTCTAAACTCGCGAAAGCGCGAGTAGGCAGCAATCACCATCGATCCCAGTACCATGAAGACTACCTCAAAGAGAAAGACCATCAGCATGTAGGAGCCGAAAGAGCCTCCTCTTGAATCCTCTTTATTCCTTCCCATTCCAGAGAAGATCGCAGCGAGCACGCGCGCTAGGAACATGACAAATGCGTTCACAATTCCCTGTAGCAGTGTCATCGTCACCATGTCGCCATTTGCGACGTGGCTAATCTCATGCGCTAAGACCCCTTCGACTTCATCGATCGACATCTTGTCGAGAAGACCGCGTGAAACCGCAACGAGCGATCTGCGCTGTGTGGGGCCTGTTGCAAATGCATTCACCTCTCTTGCTTCATAGATGCCTACTTGCGGCATCGCAGGAAGGTTTGCTTGACGTGCAAGGCGATGCACAAGAGCAACAAGAGACTTAAGCTGTGGATCGTTTGTATTCTCATCGATGATCTTCACACCCATGAGCCACTTTGCCATGATGCGCGACATCGCAAGAGAGATAAGTGCACCACCCATGCCCCAGATTAGACAGAAGATCATCAGAGCTCGATAATCGATTCCATGCTGCGTGAGATAGGGACGCACATTTAAGATGTTCAAAACTAGTGAGAGTGTGATAACGACAAGTGCGTTGATCACAAAGAATAGAAATATGCGTTTTACAACAGACATTTTTGCCTCCTCGTAAAAAGGTGGATTATCGCCGAAATCCGATTTCAAATCTCTGCAAAAATTGTTTTTGTTTGCGGATAAATTCTTCTTTATGCGATCAGATGCCTACGTAAATTAGATCAGCAATTTTCCACTACTGGGATTAGATTCATGCGCAAAATAATAAATAATATCCTGCGAAGATCTCCGCTTTCGAAGGGGAAAGTCCCAAATGATCTGAAGAAAGTTTTGGCAAAAAATCACGAGTGTTACATCCTAATCACATGCGGAAAGCCATCAGCCGATGGCAATATGCAAGTGGAGATGAGCTACGAAGGAGATGCGTGCCTCGCAGCTTATCTGATTGAAACAGCGCAAGGCGCGCTGGATGACGATATCCGTATTTAAGCGGAGTAATAGTGCCCCTACAACTCTCGGATTTTAAAAGCTGGTTCGACTCTCACCGCGAAGAAGTTCTTCGCGACTTCTTTAAATTTCTCTCCTTTCGCAGCATCAGCACCGATCCACAATTTTCCAAAGAGACGCATGAGACTGCTGTCTGGGTCTCGGATTATCTCACACACATCGGGATGAAGAGCTCTCTTCATGAGACGAGCGGAAAGCCCGTTGTGTTTGCAACACACTTAAATGCCGGCCCAAGCCGTCCAACAATTCTGATCTATCAGCACTACGATGTGCAGCCGGTCGATCCTCTCAACCTCTGGCATAACGATCCTTTCAAACCGATCGTCAAGAATAACACTGTTTACGCGCGTGGAGCTGTTGATAACAAGGGGCAGTGCTTCTACTCCATTTCTGCAGTCAGAGCGTTTCTTGAGCTCGCCAAGCAGGCTAATATCAATCTTAAACTCTTTATCGAAGGAGAAGAGGAGTGCGGAAGTAAAGGCACTACAGCTTTTCTGGCAGAGAAGAAGATCGACTTAAAAGCCGATCACCTACTCGTCATCGACTTCGACATGGCAAGAGCTGGCGTTCCCGGCATCACACTCGGCATGCGCGGTCTCGCTAGCTGCTCTGTTATATTCTCGAACGCTGTAACAGATCTCCATTCGGGAATCCACGGCGGAATAGCACTAAATCCCAATCGAGCGCTCGTATGCGCGCTTGCGCGCCTCTGGGATGAGAAGGGGAGAGTGCAAGTGCCCGGTTTCTACGATGGCGTAAAGCCCTTTTCAAAGGCCGATCTCGCAAAACTCGATATGAGCTTTAACGCCGATGAGTATACACACAAGTTTGGAGTAAGGGCTTTTGGAGCGGAAGATGGCTATTCACCAGTTGAGAGCAACTGGCTGCGTCCAGTTCTTGAGATCAATGGCCTTTCAGGCGGATATGCGGGTGCTGGTGTCAAGACAGTGATTCCTGCAAAAGCAGAGGTTAAGATCTCTTGCAGGCTCGTGGGAGAGCAGGATCCAGAGAAGATCACAAAGAGCGTTGTGGAGTTCTTAAAGCTGCACGCTCCAAAAGGGATGCAGGTGCATGCGGAGATCTATGATGGAGCAAGAGCGTTTCAAGCCTCTCTTAACGCCCCCGTGATTAAAGTGGTCTCACAGGCGCTTGGAGAGGTCTTTTCCGAATCCTGCAAGTTTCAATTCTGCGGAGCTTCAGTTCCCATCGTTCCAGCGCTCGTTGCAGCCTCATCTGCCGATGCGGCGCTCTTCGGCATGGGCCTTGCCGACGACAACATCCACGCCCCCAACGAACACTTCGGCCTAGACCGCTTCGAGCAGGGCTTCCTCACCGTCTCCCGCATCCTCTCCCTCTTCTCAAATAGCTAGTAGAAGACTTTGTGGAGGGAGAGGCCGTGCGCGGGGGCGGTCATGCCGGCGGAGGTGCGCTCGCGTTTTGCGAGGATCTCACTGATCTCTTGCCAGGTGAGTTTACCAACTCCCACGTAGACGAGAGTTCCGACGAGGTTGCGTACCATCTTGTAGAGGAAGTGGTCGCCTGTGAGCGAGATTTTCAAACGGCCGTGCTCTTGCGGGATGAAGGCGATCTCTGAGAGCTGGCAGACGCCGCTTCTCGTCCAGAGGGAGCGCTCATTGCAGAAGGCGGAGAAGTCGTGCGAGCCGATAAGCGACTCTGCGGCTTTCTTCATGAGATCGAGCGAGAGCTCGGGTTTCACATGCCAAGAGGTTGCGCGAAAGAAGGGGAGTTGCACGGGTGTGTTGCAGATCGAATAGTGGTACTCCTTGCCTTTTGCATCGAGTGTGGGATGGAAGGAGCTCTCTTCGACCTCTACTGTCTTGACTGCGATGTCCTTCAACAGAATGCCATTTAATCCTTTGCGCAGGAGATTGAGGTCGAGATCGCTCTTGTGAGTTTGAAAGTTAACGACTTGTCCCTCTGCGTGAACGCCTCTATCTGTGCGGCTCGCTGCTTGAAGAGAGACCTCTTCTTGCAAGATCTGAGTTAGAGCTCTCTCAAGCTCTTCTTCAATGCTTCTGCCGGTTTTTGTCTTCTGCCAGCCAAAATAGCGGGTGCCGTCGTAGGCGACGACTATTTTTATGTTCTTCATAGTTAATTAATGAGCGTGCGTATCGACGTAGAGGCTTACGCCGCCTAAGAACATCTGGACGGCAATCAGGGTTAGAATAAGACCCATGAGTCTTTCTAAGGCGATGATGCCTCGGTCGCCCATGAATTTTTTGAGGTGCGTGCTGGCGAGTAGAATCAGAGCGGAGACGGCCCAAGCGATGAAGATTGCGGGGATGGTAATCGCGTAGGAGTGGTTTTTTGAGAAGATCATCACTGCGGCCAGGACCGCCGGACCTGCAACAAGAGGAATAGCTAGCGGTACGATATAGGGCTCCTTTCTCGGCATGAGGTCTGCTTCAGAGGTCTTTTCTGGGAAGATCATCTTCAGTGAGATCAAGAAGAGGATAATGCCTCCTGCCATCATGGTCGTGTACTCTTTAACGCTGAGTAGAGTGAGGATTCCATCGCCGACAAAATTAAAGGCGATGATCACAACGAGAGCGATGCACATCTCCCGAATGATAATAGCCCTGCGTCTTGCAGCGGAAAAATCCTTGAGGATTGTGAGAAAGAGAGGGACGTTGCCAATGGGGTCTAGCAGCAGAAAGAGGGCGAAGCTAATCGCTAAAATTGTCCACAATGTTTCCATAAGTACTTACATAATAAAATTAGGTTTCTTTAGCAATCTTAACATAATTACTGGCTTTCTAGCTCGATGATCTTCCAGATCTTCTGGATTTGGGAGAGCTGCTTCTGAGAGAGGGCGGGCAGGACGAGGAAGCAGTCCTGGTTGCGAGCGAAGGCAGCCTGGGTCCAGTTGGCTGAGCCGAGCAGAAGTGTGGAGCTGTCGATGAGGGCCCACTTGTGATGGAAGAGCTGCTGCCCGGCTGAGAGGTAGAGCGGGACTCCCGCGTTCTGTAGCGCTTTTAGCATCGGTAGGCTCGCCCCTTCAGCGGTATAGTGGTCGACTGCGACGCGGACGTCGACGCCGCGCGCATGAGCCTCGATGAGGGCTCGAGTTAGCTCTGGATGGGTCAAGGTGAACATCGCAACATAGATGCTCTTCTTGGCCTGGTTCAAGAGCTCTAAAGTGCGCTCAAGCGCCTCTTGCGAGGGGAGAAGCCAGAGCTCTCCTGCCGCCTCGCCTGTAAAGAATGGAAATATCTCTCTGTCGCACCGAGTTAGAAAGTGGGCGAGCTGCGGGTTTAAAATTCCCGCAACTAGGTTATCGTGAATCTTGAGAGATGTGGTTGTAAAGTTGGCCGAGCCGATAAAGACGCGCTCCTCATCGACGATGAGGATTTTTCGGTGCATGAGGGCGCCAGGAAGTTTGATCGGGAAGGCGTAGAAGTTTTCAGAATCTGGAGGCTTGCTGGTGGCAGAGGGGTCGTAGAAGAGGGTGGTGGAGACTCCTTTTTTTGCCTGCTGTCTAAGAAGAGCTAAGAGTTCGGGGTCGGTGAGTGCGTACATCGAGATGTGGAGAGAGCTCTTAGCTTCTCTAATTGCCTGCGCAAAGAGGGCGTGGAGGTTGTCTCGAGATTGATTTGAATAGAGGAGAAGGGGAGTTTCAGCTGTAGGAAGGGGTTGGCTTCTGGAGAGAAGCGCAACCCACACAAATCCAAAAAGAATTAAAGCGGCACTACCTGCAGTGGCAAAAAACTTAAATCTTTTCACCAGCAGCGCGCATATCGCGGACGACAGCGCTTAAACCGCGCTTGTCGATCACGCGCATTCCGTGAGCGGAGAGCTTCAATGTGATGAAGCGGTTCTCATCGCTAAACCAGAAGCGCTTTTTAATCATGTTGGGAAGAAAGCGGCGCTTCGTTACACCTGTAACTTTAAGGCCGATCCCTTTCTTCTTTTTCGCGATCCCGCGGATCGAGTAGCTGTTTCCTTTAGCAGGAGTTTTTCCTGTAACTTGGCACGTTCTTGGCATGTTCGTTCTCTGAACCGATGTTAAAAGCGCAGATAATAGCATCCTCGTTTGTTATTGAACAAGAATTTTTGGGCTGGTAAAGATTATTTTAAATAAGAGGTTCTCACACGTGGTCGAAGAGCTGTATGCAGATTTTGTCGTGATCGGCTCCGGTCCCGCAGGGCAGAAAGGGGCTATCCAAGCTGCAAAGCTGGGAAAATCGGTCATTGTCATAGAGAAGGACAAGATCGGGGGATCCTCTCTCAATTCGGGCACGATCCCTTCTAAATCGTTAAGAGAGGCGATCCTCGACCTTACCGACTTCTATAAAAGAAGTTTTTACGGGCAGGAGAGCTGTGCGAGAGGGGTGTCAATTAATGATTTGAACTACCGACTCCATCGCATTCTAGAGGAGCAGCGCAAGATCCTTCTTCGCCAGTTTGAGAAGAATAAGATCCGCCTGCTATTTGGAGTGGCGCGCTTCGAAGGGCCTCACGAGCTCCTCGTGGAAGATGTAGATGGAAAGGTGGTGCAGCGCATCAAAGGAGAGTACTTTCTCATCTCTAGCGGCTCGCAGCCGCGCAATCCCATGAACATCCCTTTTGACAATGAGAAGATCTTAGACTCTACGCGGCTTCTGAGTATCGACCATGTGCCCAAAACGCTGCTTGTGTTAGGCGGGGGCATCGTCGGTTCAGAGTATGCCAGCTTTTTTGCAGCGCTAGGAACAGAGGTTACCGTTGCGGATAAGCGAGAGCATCTGCTTCCGCTTCTCGATCAGGAGATCGGCACCCATTTGCAGAAGGCGCTCGGCGGGCTTGGCCTCAAAATGATCGGAAATGTGGAGCTCGAAAAGGTGGAGCGCAAAGATGACCATGTTGAAGCTCTCTTCAATGATGGCACGACTCTGCATGCAGAGATGCTCCTCTACGCCCTCGGCAGAGAGGCAAATGTCGAGCAGATGCAGATTGAGAAGACGGGGATCACCGTGGATAAGCGGGGCTATATCCCCGTGAACGCCCTCTTTCAGACGGCAGCCTCACACATCTATGCAGCTGGCGATGTGATCGGCGCGCCCGCTCTTGCTTCTACGAGCATGGAGCAGGGGAGGCTCGCTTGCCGCCACGCCTTCGGCGCTTCGACTCACCACTTCCCCACCTTCTACCCCATTGGGATCTACACTATTCCCGAGATCTCCTCCTGCGGCTACACGGAGAATCAGCTTAAAGAGCTCGGCTACCGCTACGAGGTGGGAAGAGCCTACTACTATGAGATCGCCCGCAACCAGATCTCGGGCAACGATCCCGGACTATTTAAGATCCTCTTCCATGCCGAGACTCTTGAAATCCTCGGCATCCATATCATCGGGCGCGCAGCCACAGAGGTCATCCACATCGGTCAGGTGGCGATGAGCTTCAATGCGCGTGTCGACTACTTCATCGACCAGGTCTTCAACTACCCTACCTATGCCGAGGGTTACCGTATCGCCGCCCTCAACGGCCTCAATAAGCTTAAACATCGCAAGTAGTTTAAAATAAACATCTTGCGTCTAAAAAGCTCCTTGACAAAATAGCTTGTCTTAATGTAGAATAATTGCAACTTTTTTAAATTAATTACTAAAAACGGGGTTTTGTTATGACAAGCACGCAATTAACAGTTTCGGGGGGCGGAGCGGGAGCGGGGGTAGCGCACTCATTAGGTTTAGAGGCGAGTGCATCAGCTGCTAAGCCAAAAGTGAAATGGGTGGATCTGCCCCCCGATGTAACATATCTCTTTTTCTCGTATTTATGGCCAAAAGAAGAGACTTGCAATGCTTCCAGAGTTTGTAAAGAGTGGAGTAACAAAAGATATAACATAACCTGTCATGAGCTTTTTTTTCAGTCTGGATGCGAAGCGTTCAACTCGACTGCTTTTGCTATGCAGCGCATGGGGAGGCTTAGAGATAGGTTTAATAATCTTAAGGCATTTTATCTCTATCCAGTTTCTGAGCTTGATACTACAGATCGGATGTTGACGAATATCGTCTTATCTCTACCTCAATTGAATCCGCAAGAGCTAACCGTTCAACTTACTAATGATGAAAGGCAGACGATATACCATTTAAAGGTCGCTCTTAAAACAGATAGGCTAAGACCCGTACGCGTCTCATTCTTTTGTCCGCCGCTTCGCAGTTGGGGTGGAAATCGACGGCCCACGCCCGACTTCTCTACTCTTGCCCTGACTTCAAGAAGCGTGACAGATATCACCATTAGACGACCTTATTTTATTCCAGTAGCAGGAGCTGTAAGAGCCCCTGGGATGGGAAGAGAGCAATTTAAGGAGCTCGCATGCAACTTTCCTTCCATGACAGCGCTCTCCATCGAAAACATGTTTGGGAATGTGAGTGAGCTGATTGACATGAAAGCTCTTCTAGAATGCCTCCCTGAGCTGAGAACTTTAAGATTTATAAGAAAATTTAACTTCTCCTTACCGAGATATCAGCCCCCTGGAACTTATGATTTTGTATTTCCTCGACCAGACCTGTTTTTTCCGTGGAGTAGTGACGATTGTGCTGATGAGCAGGAGCATCGCGATTTAAGCTTGCGCCACGTCCGCTCGATCAAACCTCATGAAAAGCTAACCTGTCTCCAGTTTGACGGGTCTGTGGATTGCGAAGCTCTTCACTGGTTTGCAGGAAAGCTGCCCGCCCTTCGAGTCCTTCACTGTGCAAAAGGCGCACTCAAGGGCACGCTGACGGAAGAGATGGGCGACGGGAGCATCGCAGCGCTGCGCAAGAGCTCTCCTTCAACCCGTGAAGAGGGCAAGCGCTAACCGCCATTATGACAAGTACGCAATTAACAGTTCAGAGAGCGGGCGCCGGGGCCACTTTCAGCCTGGAGCCACCGGCTCCAAGAGCAAAATGGGTAGACCTGCCTAAGGTTCTTGCGCAGCTGATCTTCTCCTACCTACATCCAGAGAGGGAGTCCTGCGTGGCTTCTCAAGTGTGTACAGAGTGGGCTAGAAACAGATATTCCATGACGACAAGAGAGCTTTTTGCCCAATCTGGATATGAGGCGTTTAACTCTTTTGAGTTCACAAAAGAGCGCGTACGACAGCTCAAAGTAAAATATGCAAATCTCAAAGTGTTTATGCTCATATGGACGCCTAGTCCTAAACTCACAGATCGAATTCTCTCGAATATCGTCCTCTCTCTACCTCAATTAAATGCAAAGCAGTTGTGTGTGTTTTTAGCTCCACAGATACAGCAGGCAAGGCATCTGTTGAAGATCGGACTTTCTAGAAAAGGACTTCAGCCTACTAGTATGGTATTTGATTGGCCTCCGATTCGCAGCTGGACAAGAGATCAATTCTCTCCCGAGGTCACTTTTGCTTCAGAGAGTGTTACCGATTTAATGTTTAAGTTATTGAGCGGTGGAAGGAACACATACGCACTGGGAAGAAGGCAGTTTCACGAGCTTGGACGTAATTTCCCCTCACTGACGGGATTGACTATCGAAGGGCACTTTTCAAATAGTATCGACATGAAGGCTCTACTTGAGTCTCTTCCACAGTTGAGATTTCTTAGGTTTGGAGTTCAGATTAGATTTCTACTTCCAGAATATTCAGCTCCTGGGAGTGTTAGTTTCAGGATTACAAACCTCTCTTTTCCATGGAGAAGCAGCGACTGTTCTAATGAACAAGAGTATCGCGATTTAAGCTTGCGCTACGTCCGTTCGATCAAGCCCCATGAAAAGCTAACCACCCTGCGATTTGAGGGGCATGTGGATCTCGAAGCCGTTCACTGGTTCATTGGCAAGATGCCCGCCCTTCTGTCGATGACATCGGTCATCCCCATGCATGGAAAATTAACTGAGGAGATGGGCGATGGAAGCATCGCAGCGCTCCGCAAGAGCTCTCCCTCAACCCGTGAAGAGAGCAAGCGTTAATTTAATAAAAAAATAGGAAGTTTATGTCTAAACCAACCTCTTCTTTATCTCTACAAGCCTCCTTCTCTGTCCACGATGCGTGGTTTCAGAGGGAGGAAGGTGAAGGCGCAGCAACTCCTAAAAGAGCCAAGAAGAGGACTCTACAAAGCAGTTCTGTGCACGCCTCCTGGTACCAGCCGGAAACGGGCGTTGTTGCGGTGTCAAAACCGCGGACAACTTTTGCGGGATGGGAGAGAAGAGGATCGATCGGAGACCTTTGTGCATATAGAGTGCTTCTTCACACCTGCTTTAAGTTTTTGAAACCATCGGAAGCCGTAGGGATTATACGCACCTGCCGTGCATTTGCAGAGGCTGCAGGATCGGATCTGCTCTGGGGTATCTACGCCCAAGGCTACGATGTGGCGCGCGCGCTATCCACTGATGAGGTAACGCCGTATGGAACTAGAGTGCGGGAGCTCGTTACACATATTGCAAGTTATGCTTTAAATTACCTCTACGCAAAGTGCTTAGGTAGAGAGAACGAGCAGCAAATGGCGGAGTTAGTGCGGCGTTATGGAAGAGTAGTGGCTCCAAAAATCTCGCTTCTGCCAGATAGAGCCGAAGTAGATAAGATTGCCAGAATTAGGGATCCATTTAAGCAGTTTGAGGCTGTTTTACCGCTCATCAGAGCAAGTCGAATCGCAATGGAAAACCTCCCCTCTCAATTGAGAAATCTACCACGAGAAGTAACGCTCTATTTCTTGCCGCAGAGGTCTGACAATCCCACAGAAGCCGAGATTGAAATTCTTACCGCTATTTTGTTGGGAGTGGATGGTGACATCCCTTTAATGCTCGAACTCATGGAGAGAGGTGCAAGGCCATCAGAACGCACAATAGAGTGTGGCGTTGAGAAAAATTCACCTGAGCTCTTAAGAAGGGCTTATGAGTTAGGTGCTCGGCCCTCTACTACTTGTCTTGCAACTGCACTCAAGCACGCCCCAGGTCTTATCTCAGAGCTTTGTAAGATGCGTGCTGAGCCATGTACATACCGAGTTCATTCGACGTTGAGGCACTGTTTTGATTTCCGCAGACGTGCTCTGGAAGGCTCGATAAAGGAGCCTTCTGTAGAGAAGATCGACGAGCTGATCGACTACTGTCTCAAGCAGCTGCCGCATACGGAAGTGCAAGATATACGTGATGCGATTCATTTTGGCGCCCCACTGTCTCTCATAGAGCGCCTTGTAGCAATGATGAAGGATACCGAGTACAGTATAACAGGCCTGCTAACAACTGTATTAAATGTTAGAGCTGAACCTTCATACGTTGTGGCTTTATTAGCAAAGGGTGCGCGTCCAGATCTTTATCATGTTCAATGCGCAAAAAACAATGGATATTCTCCAGAAATCATCGAAAGATTGAGGCGAGATATCGACCTTCTTCAGTATGAAAATCAACTACCTGAAGGGCTCGATGATGAAGAGGCGACTGCTTTAATCGAATTCCTTCTCAAAGCAAGAGGTAGGCTTGCAATGGACTTGTTTCAAGTTTATAAAAGACTTTCTCCCGTTGTCACCCAGAAAATTCTTCTTGCACGCGATGCAGCTGGAAAGCCAGTTGTTAAGATCGACCGGTATGATCTTAGAGCAGCAGCAGATCACTACAAACCTAAGGCACTTTCTGCAGCCCATCAAAAGGTGGCTCTTGAAAATTTTGAAATACTTCTGCCTCTCCTAAAAGACGCCGAAAGACTCGAGGTCGCGCTTACTGATCTTCTTGTCTCCGCTCTACCTCTCAGCTTTATTGAAAAGGCAATTGCTCAGCTAAAGCTCCAGGTGCCCAAAAGCAGCTTTAATGATGTTTTAAAACGGAGATCAGATCTTGAAGACGAGGCGCTCGTTGAAAGGCTTAAGTGGGTGGTGAGTTTAGGGGGAGAGCCAGACAAAGATAGTATCCCGTATGCTGTGGTTAAATCTGCACCTCAAGGAGTCTTCGACCTGCTTCGCAAATTAAAATGCGACGCCTTTCCACCAGTCTGTTTTTACGCAGCTTTTACTCCAGGAGCTCAGTCTGTAAGACTACTCGAGACACTTTTCAATGAGTTCCAGATCGAACCTCCTCAAGATGCTACTGTTCTTTATAGGGCTGTTAGATCTAAGAATGTTCCAATAGAAGCCGTGCGCATGTATTTTGGCCGCTACATGCAACTCCATAGAAAATTACCAGACGACCTACTGATTCAGGCTATTCGAGAAAAGGCCTCAAAAGAGGTGATTGAACTCTTGTTAGAGTATGGAGCTACTGCTCATCCAGAGACCTTTGATGCCCTCTTTACTCCAACGCTCATGGACGATGCTGGTGTGATCATTTTAAAAGAGCCGAACTACACTCTCGAAAGCGACCTGATTCCAAGGCTTTATAGAGCAGGAGCTCGGCCTAGTGCTCGTACAATAGAAATATATGCCAGCGCTTTTCCTAAAAATGTCATCGAATCAGAGATCCGTACTTTCGTCGAACTCGGTGCTGTGCCAACTCATGGGACTCTCCAGCATGCGGTTACAAAAGTTAAGCCAAGGGCCTTTGCTCTTCTTGCCCGCATCTCACGCGAAATCAACTTCGATCGGATGCCATCTCGCGTTGTTTTTTCGAAAACACATACAGATAGATTTGAGTTTGAATACGCCCCAGCGCCTATTAGGCAGTACGACAAAGGCGACGAGAAGAGATCTCAGTAGTTGCTACTGGTGGGATTCTTGGGTGGGGACTGGGTTGACGCGTCGGGCCTTGACGGTCTGCTCGGCGTCCATATTCACGAGTCTTGAGGTGTAGATCGGGTTGTCGCTTGGTCTGATCTCAATTGTAACAGGCGACAGCCATGCAGAGGCGGTGTCGACATCATCAGGAGAGACCTCCCAGAGAGACTGGTCGCTTAGCAGGAGCTTTCTTCCACCATTTACATTAAGAGATAGAGAGAGCCTCTGGTAGGCCTCGGTGCTTGGCTTGGGAACTGCAGTGGTTTTTATCTCAAAGCGCTGATCGATCCATCTCTCTAGCGCCCCTCTCTCTTGAGGAGTCAGCTTTGCAACTCCGGTCTGCTTCATATCTTGAGGAGACATGAGCTCCGATAAGCTAACATCCGCAAGAAGTGGAGAAGATAGAAGGAGCAGGCAGAAGAGGATCTTGTTCATAGCCTCCTTTTATCGAAATTCAAATAAATCTAGCAATTAAATACTTCTGGGCTCGGGACACTGGTGTCTGAGCTGGCTACGGAGAGCTTTTAGCGATTTGGGGTTGTGATCGCGCATGTGGGTTAGATTCTCTGTCTGCTTTAAGAACTCCCAGGCGCGCAGGTAGTCCATGCGCTGCAGCGAGACGATAGAGAGGTAGTACTCGACGGTTGAAGAGGTGGGGTCGACCTCGTGGTAACGTTTTAGAACTTCGAGGGCTTCGCTGCCTCTTCCCAGCTGGAGCCAGGTCGTTGCGAGCTGGAAGATGCCGGCGCGGAAGAGGGGGTAGCGTTTAAGAATGGCTTTTATCTCTGCCTGTTTTTTCACAACGGAGGCGCGCGTCTCATCGACGGGTAAGAAGATGATCTTGAGCCCTTCAGTATCCACTCTTCCTTTGAGGTAGTCGTCTGGAATGGTCTCAGCGGAGACGGCAGAGTCGAAGGTGAGTCCTTGCAGCTCTTCTAAAAGTTTTCTTCCCTCCTTCTTTTTTCCAACGAAGAGATAGTTCATCCCGAGGAACATCTTTAGGAGCTTGTCGCCCTCCAGAAACTTTTGCGCTTTTTCATAGAGGTGCACAGCGGTCTCATACTGCTCTTTTCCCCAGAAGACGGCAGCTTGGTTCATGAAGGCGAGGCCGGCTACTTCCTTGATGTTCCGTCTTTCCAACTTGCGTGTGTTGATCCCCAGGTAGACCTCATCGGGCATGTGGATGCCGCGCGCGGTGGTCTCGATGTTGATGACTCGATCTCTGCTCTCGTAGCGGAGGAAGATGTGCCCAGGAGGTGTGATGATCTCAAGGGGAAGTTCGAGGCGCTGGGCTAGAGAGAGGTAGAGGATCGAAACTCCGAGGCAGACGCCCTGTCTGCTGTCGATGACGGAGGGGAGGAAGGTGTAGAGGTCGATATCCTTTGCATGGAGGGAGTGTGGTGGGAAGCGGAAGAGCATCTCTTGGAAGATGAAGCGGTTGATCTCGCGGATCTTATCCTCGTGCGAGGCGTCTGGAGAGAGGCGCGCACGTATCTGAAGAGCCATCAGGTCGAGACTAGCCTCATACTGTCTGATCGAAAAATGGGAGCCGCTTCCATCGCCAAACTGGCTGATGAGAAGCGCTCTTCCAAGGTCGATCTCATCGGGCGAGAGTTTTATGACCTCTTCTTCGGTCCAGACGGTGTACCCTTTGAGTTTTCGGTTGGCGAGCTGCTCGCTAATTTTTTCAATGACAGAGAGCTGATCCGGTGTGAGTTCAGCGGGAGGATCGAAAGATTGTCTCGTGACAAGCGAGATGATCGCTTGAATATCCAGCTTGGGAAAGGGGAGGTTTTCAAGCGAGGTGTACTCTTTTTTTCCGCTTAGAAGTTGCCAAGCTTTCGCAAGAGCTTCATGGCCATAGCTGGTGTTGGGATAGAGTTCGTAGAAGGCGAGGTGTTGAGTGATCGAGAGCGGGTCTAAGCTGCTGTAGAGCGAGCGCAACTTGGTATCTTCAAAGGAGAGAGGGGCGGCCTTCTTTTTTTCTGAGCCTGTTTCTCTGCGCTCCTTAGCTTGTAGGCAAGGTGCAAAGAGGAGCAAGAAAGCTAAACTAAGCCATATACCCATCGATCTCTCATTTTTTAATGAACTTATATAAATCAGAGCTTTTGCTCAAGGGGCGATTTATGCAAGTAGTCGAATGGCTGGAGTTGCAGGACTCATGACGATCTCTTGGATTTCGCGCTGGAGATTTTCATGAGCGAGTAGATCTTCGACGCTTGGGCGGAAGCGGTAGGTCCAGTTGCTGGGGAGAATTTTTCCTGGGATGTTGATCCTCTCATCCTGAGGATCTGGCCAGACGAGCTCTGGATAGAGGGCGAGATACTCTTGGAGCAGATTGATATGAAAGAGGCTGGCAGTGTGATGGCTCTCCCAGAGAATCTCTTTGCGCTGGGCTCGCGTAAGCTCGGGCGCGTATGTCCATCCCTTAAATTTTGCAAATGCTTTTGACTCCAGTGGAATATCTCTCCACCAGAGAGCGAGCGTTTCAGAGTCGTGAGTGGAGAGTGTTGTCATGCTGATGGGCGTGTACTCATCCAGTGGAATGAAGCTCTTATCTGTCTCCCATCGGCGCTCCCAGCGGATCACTTTTGTGCCGGGAATCCCAAGCTCTTTAAGACAGAGGCGGATATCTGGAGAGACATTGCCGAGATCTTCGGCGATGGGGAGCATTTCGAAAGAGGAGAGCATCATTGTAAGGAGCTCTCTGCCTTGGGGCAGCCAGAGCGACTCATCGGTTGGAATGTAGTGTCCCTGTGTAATGGGGTGTCCGACTGGAATCGCCCAGATGCGGAAGAGGCCGATGACATGGTCGACTCGATAGAGATCGAAGAAGTTGCTCGCAACTTTTAGGCGCTGCTTCCACCAGCTATATTGAGTCTTTTTTTTCTCTTCCCAGCGGTATAGCGGGAAGCCCCAGTACTGCTGCTCTTCGGAATAGGGATCAGGCGGTGCGCCTGCAGAGTAGTCTAGGTTGAAAAAATTTGGATGGTACCAGACATCTGCGCTATCGCGGCTGATCAAGATGGGCACATCTCCTTTCAGAAGAACGCGGGCGTTCTCAGCATATTTTTTTACTGCTTTAAACTGGTCAAATGCGAGGTATTGTAAACAGATGTGGAAGCAGATCTCGTCCCAGTAGCACTCAACAAGATCATCATACTGCTTTTTTGTCGGGTGTTTGAGCTCGTCGGGCCAGTACTGCCAGAGGCTCTGCTCTAAAATGTCTTTAAGAGTTTTAAATAGGCCATAGGAGATCGTCCAGCCATTCTCTGCGATGAACTGCTCGAATTCGGGTTTTTTGATCAGCTTTTTTCCAGCTTTTGCGAAGTAGAGCCTAAGCCAGTAGAGCTTCTGTACCTTCACCTCATGGTAATGAACTTTTGGTGATTGTGTGAGCGCACGCATCTGGGTGAATGATTTGTGTAGCTCTGGGAGCTCGTCTATAAAGGGCAGCGCGTGAAGCGAAAGGTAGATGGGATTGAGCGCGCAGGAGGAGAGTGCATTGTAGGGGCTGGGATCGTTTCCAGAGTCGTTGAGAGGCAGAAGCTGAATTACATCCATCTTGATCTCGTGGCACCAGTCGATCAGCGGAATGAGATCGAGAAACTCTCCAATACCGCAGCTGTTTTTGCTGTGGATTGCAGAGAGGGGAATATCGAAGCCATGGTGCGGGAAGATGCCTATCTTCTCCCAATGCTTGTGTGCTGCGGAGTTGTGAAGTGTCTTTTCAAGTTTTCCGTTCATTGTGGTCCAAATACTGAACGGTTAGCTTTCGACTCTACCTCTTTGCCTGCGGGCAGTGTTCCCCCTTCGATCGCCTGTCTCCAGAGTAGGGCCTTCTCTATGAAAACGGCTAGCCTATCGGCGACCTTTTCCCCAGTGAGGTTGACATAGGAGTGGTATTCAAATAGGCAGAGCTGGTTGTTGCGTTCTGAATAGGCGAAGGTCCCCACTCTTGGAAATTGAGCATTAGATTTTAATCCCTCTTTGAGTAGATTTTCGCGGTATCTACCCGGGGGGATTTCGCTGATAAAAGTGGCGATTAGAATGCGGTCTTTTGGCTCGTCATCTTCAAGGTGAACGTGCAGCGTCTCATTAATGGTAATACGCACCGCGCGCTTGCGATCGGCATAGAGTGGCTCATCGATGAGCGGACTAATCTGATTAAGAAGAGCTTGAAAGCGATCCATACTTATCCTTGGCCCTTCCGTTTTTTCTCATCCTTATCCTCTTCTTTCTCATCTTCCTCTTCAAGATCCTCTAGAGCTTCAATTAGAGACATGAGCACATCTTGCCTATGCTGAGGAGATCTGTAGAGTTTTGGGGCGACCTGCCTTACAGCATCTCTCATCTGAGTGAGAACGATGACCGGACCCTCATCCTCATCTGAAAGACCGAGCTGTATTGCCATCTGCAACGCTTTATCCGTTGAAGGGTAGCGCTCTTGTAGATATTTCATAAAGAGGCGTGCGAGGCTCTCAAAATTCACGCGGTTAGGGAATGGTAGGCTGCCTCTCTGAAAGGCGGAGAGGATTAGATTCATGCGACTTTTAAAAAAACGAAAGACTCCTAAGATCGCCTGCATGTCGCGCGTTTCGGAAAATAAGCGGTGGAGCTCTCCCGGAGAGATCGACGGTCCCTTAGATTTTAAATCGGCTCCTAGAGAGTGGAGGACGAAATCGATTACAGTCTTCATCTTATCGTAAGAGAAGGTAGTGGAGAGCTGATCAAAAAGGGTAAGTGCGTCGCGCGGATTTCCAGTGATATCGCGGTAGATGTCGCGGAGGGCTGTGGGGCTGCCGAGTCCCTGAGCCGAGAACTCTCGCGCTTGAAGGGCGATGTTTCTTCCAGCTTTTATCTCTCTCGCATAGATCGTATTGATCTCAGCTTTTACTTCTCTTGCTGTTTTAATCAGCTCCGCATCGCCAGACTGGATTAGAAAGTCGAGGGCTTCATCTGCGAGTGCATGGTCGGGGTAGATGTCTAAAACTTTTTGGAGGAGGCTCTCTTTAGTCTCTTTTCCAGATGCGCGCGCGCGCAAAAGAAGGAGTGTCCGTGCAGCGAGTTCAGGATTTTTCTGCTCAAACTGGTCGGCTACTTCTTCGAGGCGCTGAACCTCTTGAACCTGCTCTTTTTTTTCTGCTTTATCCGGCTCTTCTTCTTTGCCTTTTCTCTTTGTGCGAGTTTCAAGGGTTTCGAAGCGCCTGGCCATGGCAAGGGGGTTGAAGGCGGAAAGCTCTGTCCACTGGGTGAACTGAGTCTCTACGCTCTCTGCTTGAATCGCGTAGAGGCCGCTCTTTTCTGTGCCGGTGGTCGCCTTCTGGCTTCGATCCGAACGCAGAGGAACAACGCGCGAAGTGCTGATATGGTCATCTTGCATAGCATCCACAAGTTCTCATACCCTTGGTTTATCCCCCAAGCCATTAAATAGTAAAGAAAAAGGATTAGAAGTTCTGGTGGGTTTTGTCAAGACAGAATAGACATGTCGGGTAGGCCAGGAGAAAGCTTCGCTTTCGCTCGGGGCCTCCCTGCGACCCTCTTGCGCTTCACCTCGCTTTGCCAAACCGTGTGCTCGAAAACAGAGTGGGCCACTGCCCTACCCTGTACGCCTGGCCGGCTTTTCTGTGCTACGGTTTTGCTGTGCGATCTGAATCGAAGGGCTGCTCGAGGCGCTCATCCCACTTCCTCCGTCGTGGGTCCCTTTCGCGTCCAGTCGCAGTTGTAGATAAAGAGAGGGAAGAGAAGATCGGGCGCGGGCACGCACACGGGCACGTTTACGAAAAAGAGAAAGAGACGGGACACGGAAGAGGGGAAAGAGAAGAGCATGCCCGATTCTCCTCTCCCGTCTTTCTTTCGTGAACGTGTGCGTGCCCGTGCCGGTGCCCGATCCCGTTTTTCCCTATGCAGCGCAAGGTGGTCGCGGGAGGTGCGGCAGAGCGCGCACCATCCGACATGTCTATTGGGGACTCTAGAAAAAGATCAGAGAGAAATTTTAAATTTAGGAGAGTTGGATGCGGCCGAGGGGTTGGATGCGGATCTCGGGGACGACTTCCTGGTAGGAGACGACGGCGAGTTCTGGATATTCGCCTTCGATGAGTTTACGCACGAAGCGTCTAACGTCGATCGCTGTGAGAAGAACGGGAGGCTGGCCTCCTGAGGGAGTCGGCACAATTGTATTGCGCATGCTCTGAAGGATAAGCTGCACCGAGTCGGGATCGAGAGCGAGGTAGGAGCCGGCCGAGGTCTGTTTAATAGCTCCGCGGACCATATCCTCAATCTCCGGATCGAGAAGATAGACAGAGAGGATGGACTGCCCTTGTGAATACTTGTAGCTGATGTAGCGTTTCAGTGAAGAGCGCACATACTCTGTAAGGAGTACAGTGTCTTTTTCTGTCTGCGCCCACTCGCTGAGGGCTTCCATAATGGTTCTTAGATCTTTAATGGAGACCTGCTCCTGCACAAGACGTTTATAGATCTCGGTGAGCTTCTGGAGAGGAACAAGACGTGTGACCTCTTTAACGAGGTCTGGATAGGACTTCTCGACGAACTCTAAGATGCCGCGCACCTCTTGAATGCCGATAAATTCAGCGGCGTACTGTCTGTAAAAGAAGGAGAGGTGAAGGATCATTACATCGAGAGCTTTCCAGAATTTAATGCCCGCTTTCTGAAGGATCTCCTGATATTTACTGTCGACCCAAAGAGAGGGCTGTCCAGCACTGCTCTTTGTTGTCGTAAAGGGGAGGTTGTATCTTCGCAGGTTGTCAGGCGACTCATTCGTTAAGAGGTATCCCTCCAAGATCTTTCCGCGGACGATTGGCACCTCATTGAGGAAAATAGAATACTCGTCGGCTTCGAGAGTGGGAGAGTCGGTGCGTACGTGCACGCCGGGAAAACGCACGCCGAGATCCTGGTAGAGCGCAAGGCGCATCTTGGGGATCATATCCTCGATAAATGTAAGTCCCTGACGCTCTTTTTTAATGATGGCAGAGAGGTTTTTTCCCACCTCCAAAATGACAGGTAGGGTGAGCGCATACTCATCTGCAGGGCCTCTAACAACGGCGTGGCCCTCAACGTCGGTTTCAACGCGCGCGCCAGAGATTCCAGCTGCAGCTTTCGCAACACGCTTCTTAGCTTTATACCAGGTGACAAAGCCTGCAGTTCCAAGCCCGAGTGAAAGAACTGTAAAAACGATGGTAGGAAAGCCTTTAATCCATCCCATTGCGAAAAGGACACCCGAGGCGATCATGATCGCTTTCGGTTGTCCAAGTAGCTGAGTGGAGATCTCTCTTCCTAAGTTGGTATCTTTTTTATCTGAAGAGACGCGTGTGGTGACAATACCAGCAGTGAGGGAGATGAGTAGTGAAGGGATCTGTGTAACGAGGCCACCACCGATGGAGAGCAGGGTGTAGATCTGTGCCGCTCTCATCGCGGTCATGCCGTGCATCGCAACCCCGATAATCAGACCGCCGACGATGTTAATGAGCGCAATCACGATACCCGCGATGACGTCCCCTTTAACGAACTTCATCGCGCCGTCCATAGCTCCGTAGAGTTGGCTCTCTTTTGCTAAAGCCAGGCGAAGCTCTCGGGCTTGGTTAGCGTCGATAACACCACTGCGCATATCGGCGTCGATACTCATCTGCTTTCCGGGCATCGCATCGAGGGTAAAGCGGGCAGCAACTTCGGCTACGCGCTCGGCACCCTTTGTCACAACGATAAACTGGACGATCGTGATGATTAAGAAGACGATACCGCCGACAATGAAGCTACCGCCAACGACGAAGTTACCGAATGCAAGAATGATATGTCCCGCATCTGCGTGGAGGAGGATCAGTTTTGTAGCTGCGATCTCGATTCCCAATCGGAAGAGCGTTGTGATCAGAAGTAGAGAGGGGAACATCGAGAGCTGAACTGCCTTCGGAATATAGAGGGCAACCATCAGAAGGGCAACGGAGATGGTCATGTTAAGGGCGATTAGACTATCCAGGATCCCGGGGGAGATCGGGATGATAATCACCATGATAATGATGATGATGAAGAAGGCTAAAATGACGTCGCTCGATCGCGCGAGGGTCTCGAGGATCTTGCTTCCGCTTAGGGCTTTAGAGAGTTTGGTTATGAAGTCTTTCATTTTTTAAATAGTTCTTCGTGTATTGCCTCTGGGCCCTCGATCCCTTTCAGCCATCTCAGGATTTCCGCAATTGCCTGATAGGTCTCCTCAGGTACATACTCGCCGATCTTGCCTTTTTCGAAAAGGGTATGTGCAAGCGGAACGTTGCGCATCACGGGAATATTGTGCTGAACAGCGATCTGAATAATCCGGTCCGCTATCGGACCCTGACCCATCGTAACAATTTTTGGGGCCGGCTCCTTCTCCTCATCATACTCGATTGCAACAGCGATGTGAATCGGATTCGTGACAATCGCCCGCGCTCTGCGTGCAGCGCTTGGGCCTTCTTGATAGGCAATCTCTTGAGCTTGCTGACGACGTTTGCTTTTAATGTGAGGATCTCCCTCAGTGTCTTTATACTCCTGCTTCACCTCGAATTTTTCCATCTTCATCTCTTTGGCAAAGTTTCGTCTCTGATAGACGAGATCGGCAACTGCGATCGCGATGAAGAAGATTCCGACGCGGAGAATCACTTTAAAGAGGAAGGAGTTAAAGAGAGCCAAGATTCCAGAGATGGGCATCCCCGCTGTGGAGATGATATCTCCCAAACTATCCCAGACGACCGAGTAGATGAGGATCACAGCGCCAGCAATTTTTAGGATCGACTTTATAAGCTCGAAGAGGGTTTTAAATTTGAAGAGGTTTTTGATGTTCGTAACCGGATTCAATCTCTGGAGGTCGGGCTTTAACGCTTCAGCCGAAAACATTGGCCCCACGAGAAGGAAGTTGGTCATTACCCCGACGCAGACCGTGATCACCAGCACAGGCCAAGTGCAGTTCATGATGACGGTGATCGCCTCCTCTAAATATCCTCCCGCGCGGTTGGCGAGGTCGATATCTGTAGCTGAGCGCTTGAAAGTAGTGATGAAGTAGGATGAGAGCTCCTCATAAAGGTAGCCCCCGGAAACAATCGTAGCTGCGATAGAGACGATAAAGGTGAGAGCGGAGGGAAAATCTTGAGCTTTGGCGACTTGCCCCTTCTTCCGCGCATCGCGCAGCTTCTTTGGGGTCGCCTTTTCGGTTTTTTCAGCCATTTCACCTTATACCATTTGCACCAGGTGTGGATATTATAGAGCAGAAGGTGGCTTGTCAATCATGGGAAAAAGGCCTGCAGAAGAAAGCCCGCCCGGGAGCACGGACGTTCATGGACAGGAAACGGACGAAAATGGACAGGAAATGGACAGGCGGGCAAGAGAGAGGGAAAGAATTTTTTCTCTTTTCCGAGCGCTCTTCCTGTGCTCACTCTGCGGTGAGATGAAATAGGAAAAGGCTTATGCCGCCGTAGGAGACGGGCTGCTTTCGAACGATTGTAAGACCGGAGTTTTTCATCAGGTTCTCATCGGGACAGAGGATGCTCGCTCTGCATCCCTTTGCGCAGCGCGTTTTCATGAAGTGGCCAAGGGCTTGATAGAGCTCCATCGAAGTCTGCAGGCGCTTCCCGTAAGGAGGGTTTGAGAGAATAAGTGTTGGAGGCGTCTCTGGGAAGTAGGAGCGAATATCTTTTGGGGTCACCTCGATCTCATACTCAAAATTCGCGTTCTTTAAATTGTGTGCGCACATATTGATCGCCATCGGATCTTTATCTGCTCCAAAGAGCTTGCCAGAGGGGAGGGGCGTTCTGTGATGATCCGCTTCGGCTTTTACCTTCTGCCACTCGCTCTCTGAGAAGTTGGGATGGTTGAAAAACCCCCACGACTTACGGAAAAATCCCGAAGGAGTTTGCGTTAAGTGAAACGCCGCTTCGATGAGGATGGTGCCGCTTCCGCAGAAAGGATCGCAGAGGATCTCATCTGAGGAGAAGTTCGATAAGCTGAGTACTGCAGCAGCGACCGACTCTGGAAGAGGCGCATCGCCCGTTTGCGTCCGCCATCCTCGTTTAAACAGGGGAGCGCCAGAGGTGTCGAGGCTGAGGGTGGCGATTCCATTGTAGATGAAGAGGTTGAACTGCACGTCGGGGTCATCGGTCTTAACAGAGGGGCGATCGAGGCGCGCCTTGCGGAAGCGGTCGCAGATCGCATCTTTAACCACTTGAGCTGCAAAAAGGCTGTGGCGGATAGTTGGGCTGGTGACATTTGCATCGATGGCAAATGTCTGGTCGGCGGAGAAAATTCCTGGCCAGTCGATATCATACGCCCCCCGATAGAGATCCTCACGATCTTCGCAGCGGAACTGCAGAAAGGGCCAGAGCACACGCGTTGCAAAGCGCGAGCAGTAGTTGATCTTATAGACCCACTCCATCTCTCTTGGGATAAAAAGGCCAGCCAAACCTTGACGAATGCTGGGGACTCCCATCTCTTGTAACTCTTTCAAGAGAAGAGGTTGCAAAAAGGGGGTTGTCGTGATGAAGAGATCTTGCATGAACCTATCCCTTAGTTATGGAAGAAGAGGATCACGTCCCCATCCTTAACGATATACTCTTTCCCTTCGGAGCGGGCCTTTCCCGCTTCGCGAGCTCCCACCCTTCCTTTGTAGTGCACAAAGTCCTGATAGGAGATAACTTCAGCGCGGATGAAGCCTTTCTGAATGTCGGTGTGGATCTTGCCGGCAGACTCTTGAGCCGTCATCCCTTTCTCAATCGTCCAAGCGCGCGTCTCCATCTCTCCAGTCGTTAGAAAGGTGATTAGATCAAGCGTTTCAAACGCCGCTTTGACAAGGCGATTGAGCCCAGTCTCTTTTAGACCGAGCGACTGTAGAAATTCTGCAGCGTCCGCTTCAGAAAGCTGAGAGACCTCTTCTTCAAGGCGAGCGCAGATGGGAATCACCATGCTTCCCTCTTTTTCCGCGTAGGCGCGCACTTTTTGCACATGCTCGTTCTCCATTGAAGGAAGAGAGTCCTCTGCGACGTTCGCAGCGTAAACGATCTTTTTATTCGTAAGAAAAGGATATGTGGATAGGAGCTGCTTCTCTTCTGGCGTTAGCGAGAGACTTCTCACTGGCTTGCTCGCATTGAGGTGAGCTTGAGCCTTTTTCAATGCATCGTGAAGAGGTTGCAACTCTTTTTTGGATTTTAACTGCTTCTCCAGCTTCTGAAGAGCGTTCTCAACCATCTGCATATCGGAGAGGATGAGCTCCAAGTTGATCACTTCGATATCGGCAATTGGATCGACGCGCCCTGCTACGTGGATGACATCATCATTTTCGAAGCAGCGAACAACGTGCAGTATCGCCTGTGTTTCGCGGATGTTGGCGAGGAACTGGTTTCCGAGGCCCTCACCTTGAGAGGCGCCCGCAACAAGACCTGCGATATCGACAAACGTCACAGCAGCAGGAATGAGCTTTTTACTCCCAGAGATTGAGGACAAGACTGCAAGACGCGGATCTGGCACTTCAACGATGCCCACATTTGGATCGATTGTACAAAAAGGGTAGTTAGCCGCAGCTGCAGCAGCCGTTCTTGTAATCGCATTGAAGAGGGTCGATTTGCCTACGTTGGGAAGGCCTACAATTCCACACGAGAGTTCTGCCATCGTTACACCTTAAAAATTATTTCCACTGGGTCTGAAGAAGAGAGATGATAAGCTGAAGAGAGATCTATAGCAATTGCGGAGTGCTCACGATCGATTTTTGCTGTAGTAAAGATTTTTTTTTGATCGCTCTTGCAGCACACCTCATAACTGCCGCTGGGCAAGAGAGCGAGATCCTTGCAATGGACAGCTCCGTTTTCCCCTACCCGTGCGTAGATCGAATAGGGGCGGTTTAGGAGCTTTTCAAGCAGTGCTAAATCTCCTTTTTCTATCTCTTTGCGGATCCTGCCAGAAGAGACCACTTCCCCATTGAGCTCCTCTTTTGAGAGATACTCCGCTTGAAAGTCCAGCTCCTTTTCCACTGCTTTTACGCGCGTCTCATCTCCCTGTCTTGCATGGCCAAAGGCGGCGCCTTTTCCCAAGATGAGAAATGAAAAAGGAAGTTTCTTTTTAATCTGCTTAAGGAAGAGGTCAAAAGGCTCCTTCGCTAGCTCTTTGGAAAATGTGAGGAAGATCGCAAGATCCACGCCCGCTCTTTTTAAAAGCTCGATCTTATGTTCCAGCGTGCAAATCGCAGGTGCAGCGGGTTTGCCAGCGAGCACAGTGGCGGGATGATTGATAAAGCTGAGTATCGCAGATGTTCCATTTGGTCCAGCCCGCTCTCTTAAACGCGAGAGTAAGCTCTTATGGCCCAGATGCACACCATCAAAATTTCCAATCGAGAGGCTAATCGGCCCCGGCAGCGCTGGAATCTCGCTCAGATCATCGATGATTAGCATGATATTACTCCTTTAAAGAGGAAGAGGCGCTCGGAGGAAGAAATGGACAAAAAAGGACGAACATGGACAGGAAACGGACGAGAACGGACACGCGCCAAAAGAAAGAGATATGAATTCTTTTTTTCTTGCCCGCCTGTCCGTTTTCGTCCATTTCCTGTCCATTCTAGTCCGTTTTTTGTCCGTTTTCTTAGGGCGGGCGTCTTCTATTTTTTTAGGGAGGCTTTGAAGTCGAAAGAGGGGGATGAGATCTGCTCCCAGGAGTGGCACTCGCTTAAGTTGAATGAGCCGCTGCGGGTGCGCACGAGGGAGGAGAGGTGGCCGAAGCAGCCGAGCTCTCTTCCTAGCTCATCGGCAATCGAACGGATGTAGGTGCCTTTTGAGCAGGCAACGGTAAGATCTAAAAATGGATACGCATAGCTAATCAGCGTTGTAGAGAGGGTAATCTCAACGGGAGCTCTTTCGATCTCAATCCCTTTTCTTGCCAGCTCATAGAGCTTTTTTCCCTTCACTTTCTTGGCAGAGAACATTGGAGGCGTTTGGAGGATCTTTCCTTGGAATTTTTTCAGGCACTCTTCGATCTCTTGAAGAGAGGGAACTTTTTCTGAGGTCGCGATCGGCTTTCCATCGCAGTCGAAGGTGTCTGTTGCGATGCCGAGCTTTACCTGTGCACGATACTCTTTTTCAGAAGCAAGAAACTGATCCGACTGCTTTGTGAAGGATCTTCCGACCAGCATGACCAAGACGCCGGTTGCAAAAGGGTCGAGTGTGCCTGCGTGGCCGATCGTCTGGACCCCTGTGAGTCTTCTTAATACGGGAATAAGGCTAAAGGAGCTTCTGCCTGCGGGTTTGTCGATCAGCAGAATGCCGGATAGATCGTGCATCGTTTAAAAGACCCTCTCTGAATTAAGGCTCTTGTTCAGCGGGAGGCTCTTTTCTTGACTTCTGCTCTTTGTGGATCTCTCCTAGAACCTCTTCAATTCTAAGCTGCTCTTCCAGAGCCTGATCTAGCTTGAAGTTTAGTGCAGGAAAGTAGCGCATCACAACTTTTTTCGATGCTGTGAGCGCGACAAAGCCCGCTGCCGATTGAAGCGCTTGAATCGTCGACTCTTTTTGAAGCTTCGTGCCGATGACGCTGATGTAGACCTTTGCATGCTGAAGATCATTCGTAATATCAACGCGCGTGACGCTAACAAGAGGGGAGAGCCTAGGGTCTCTCACATCTTCGCGGATCACTTCGGAGAGGACCTCTTTCAAAAGCGAGTTAAGACGTTCAATACGTTTTTTTGCCATCGAATGGTCTAGAGCTCCTGCTGCAGGTAGGTGATCTCGTAGGCTTGTAGAATGTCGCCTACCTTCACATCGTTATAATTATTCAGAAGGATTCCGCACTCGTAACCCTTGCTCACCTCGCGAACATCTTCTTTCACGCGGCGTAGGGAGGAGATCGCCCCTTTCCATACCACCTCTTTATCGCGGATGACGCGGATGTGGTTATTGCGCTTGATCGTTCCATCGAGAACTTGGCAGCCTGCGATAACGCCCAGCTGTGAAGCTTTGAAGGTCGTTTTCACCTCAGCGGATCCCGTGTCGTTCTCTTGTGGGATCTTATCCAGAAGAGCGAGCATGATCTCTTTGATGTCATCGACTGCGTGATAGATCACATCGTGCGTTTTAACTACAACTTTCAACTCTTTGATCATCCTATCCGCATGGCTTGCAATCTTAGTGTGGAAGCCGATGATAGGAGCTTTTGAAGCCGCTGCAAGCTCGATATCAGATTCAGAGATCTCTCCAACATCTGCAGAGATCACGTTGATATCCACTTTTTTAGAGAGAATCTTAGCAATCGAATTCTTGAGCGCATCCAGAGAGCCTTGTACGTCGGCGCGCAGAATAAGGCTAAGTGTCTTTTTCACCAGTTTGCCGCCAGTCTGCTCCATGAACGATTCGATCGGAGCGCGCTTGCTAATCGACATCGTCGCATGCTTCTTGCCGAGCGTTCTCTCGTAGGAGAGGTCTCGCGCTTCTTTCTCGTTTTTAACCACGATGAAATCGCTGCCCGCTTCTGGAAGACCGGAAAGGCCTGTGATTTTTACTGGTGTTGAGGGGCCGGCTTCTGTCATCTCCTTGCCTCTCTCATCCTGCATCGTCTTTACGCGTGCCCAGTGCTGGTCGAATACAACTGGATCTCCGATGCGCAGGGTGCCGTTTTTAACCAGAAGTGTAGCCACTGGCCCCATTCCCTTGTGCATCTCAGATTCGATCACAGCTCCTCGCGCTCTTGCGTGAGGATTTGCTTTTAACTCCAAGATCTCCGCCTGCAAGGCGAGCATCTCTAAGAGCTCTTTCACCCCTGCGCCGGTATGAGCAGAGCAGTTTACGGTGATTGTTGTTCCACCCCAAGGCTCAGGAAGCAGGTTGTTGTCAGCGAGTTGACGGTATACAGTTTCAGGATTGAAGTTTGGTTTGTCCGACTTGTTGATCGCAACAAGGATTGGAACAGCAGCTTTTGTCGCCTGTTCAATCGCTTCTAGCGTCTGAGCGCGCATTCCTTCATCACCTGCAATCACAAGAACAATAATATCCGTGACATCTGCTCCGCGGGATCTCATCGCAGAAAAGGCCTCGTGACCAGGCGTATCGAGAATCGTGATGTCGCCGACGGCTGTGTGGCACTTAAACGCGCCGATGTGCTGCGTGATGGCGCCAGCTTCACCTGCTGCGATATTTGTCGAGCGGATCTTGTCGATGAGGCTTGTTTTGCCGTGGTCGACGTGTCCCATGAAGGTCACAACAGGAGGTCTTAGAACGAGAGACGCAGGAGTAGACTCTAGGATCTCTTGCTTAATCGTCTTGTCGGTGATGCGTATGCGCTCTTCTTCTGTTCTGTCGATCTTGATTTCGCACTCGAATTCGTGGCCCAAAAGCTGAACGGTCGTCTCATCGTCGAGCATATCGTTTAGAGTTAGGACGACACCCTGCATGAGAAGTTTTGCAAGCAGCTGAGAAGCTTTTAACTTCATAGCAGATGCGAGGTCCTTCACACTAATTGGGATGCGGACATTTAACTCTTTTGGACGGATGATCGTCTCTTCGATCTCGCCAGGACGCATCTTGTGAGATGGTCTCTTCTTGCGCCAGGTCTCATCTTCAGAGTCGCGCAGACCTTGTCTGTCTCTCGAGTCAAACCTTTGACCTTCGCCAGTGCGTTTTTGAGGTTTTACATCGCGGAACTCTTTAAAGCCGGCTTTTCGCGGTGCGCCGCCAGGGCCCTTGTCTTCTCGTTTTGAGGGAAGAGCTTTAGGGGCTTCGGTCGGTGCAGTAGGTCGTCTCGGTGCTCCATAGCCTCCAGGACCACCAGTGCGAGGAGGATAGCCCCCTCCAGTACGTGGAGGATAGCCGGTAGATGGACCGCCTGTGCGTGGAGGGTAGCCACCAGATGGACCACCAGTGCGAGGAGGATAGCCGCCAGTAGAGGGGCCACCTGTGCGTGGAGGGTAGCCTCCGCCAGATGGTGCTCCTGGACGTGGAGGATAAGAGGGACGAAAAGGTGGACGAGGCTGATAGGGAGGTCTTCCTCCACCAGGAGCTGCGCCTTGAGAAGGATAGGATGGTGAGGGGCGTCTAAATGCAGGTCTCTCGTCTCCGCTACTCTGACGAGGCACGTAGGGCTGTCTCTCTCTAGGCTCTACAGGGCCCAGTTTCACCGGCTTCTCTTCTCGCGGTGGAGGAGGAGGCCTGTCATCTATTTCTTCTAGAGGCTCTTTAGCAGCTTTTGCCGGCTCTTTTTTAGGAGGTTCAGGCTTCACTTCAGGAGCCGCTCTCTCTTGAGCTACGATCTCTTCTTTGCGAGGCTGCTCTTCAATAGGAGGAGCAGGAGGAGGCGCCACTGGCTCAACTTCCTTTTTCTTCGGGGCAGCGGGCTTTTTGGCCTTACCCAGATTCAAGGCTTCTGCAAGTTGCGCATTTTTGATGTTAAGCTTTAGGTTTTTGGCCAACGGTCCTCTCCTCACTGTTTAAAAAGCTACTCTGCTCGCACTTACGAGCGTCCGACTTTTTTACGTATTTGTTCTAAAATCTTATCGGCCATGTCTACGCTAATCTCAGATGCGGCAGCGAGCTCCTGCGGCGTAGCCACGAGAAGTTTACGGCGCGTATCGAAACCTGCTCCGACAAGACTCTGTACGATCATTGAACTGATTCCTTCAACTTTAAGCGGCTCATCCAGAGTAGGATCTTCCATTGCAGCGAGTTCAGCTCGCTCAATTGTCATCGCTCTCTGGTATTCGCTCATCTTCTGGACTTCCAGCTCTACTCCGACCAGCTGGCCATTGAGACGAGCATTCATGCCGCGCTTTCCGAGAACATTAGGATAGTTCTCATCTTCTACTACAATCGAGATGACAGATCCATCTTCGCTGACGTTGATCTTCTTGATCTCAATAGGGTTGAGCGCGTTCTGAAGCAGCTGAACAGGATCGTCTGCAAAGGGGAAGATATCGATCTTTTCGTTGTTCAATTCGCGGATGATGTTCTTCACGCGAGTTCCACGAACGCCAACACACGCCCCTACTGGATCCACTTTAGGATCGAGTGAGCGGACAGCTAGCTTCGTGCGATAGCCCGCATCTCGCACAATGCGCTCGATGACGATTGTGCCATCATTAAGCTCGGGAACCTCTTGAACGAAGAGCTGCATCGCAAACTCTGGATGGCTTCTGGAGAGGATAACCTCTGCGCCGCCACTCTCGGTATCGCGCACTTCCCAAAGAAGTGCTTGCACTCTATCGCCCACGTTATACTTCTCAGTCTTCGGATAGAAGCGGTCGGGCATCACAGCCTCAACCTTGCCTAGGTCGACGATGAGAGTTGCTCCACGAATGACCCTCTTCACAGAACCAGAGACGATCTCATGGACTCTATGGCGGTACTCTTCGTAGATCACATCTCTTTCAGCGCCGCGCAGCTTTTGGGAGATGACTTGACGCGCTGTCTGCGCTGCAACTCTTCCAAAGTCCTGCGGAGTGATTGTGATGTCAACCCACTGACCAATCTCAGCATCTGGGTTTAAAACTTTTGCATCTTCGAGAGTGATCTCCTCTTCGGGAATCGTGACCTTGTCAACGACCTCTTTCTGAGCGATGACATCGATATTTCCCGTCTTAGAATTGATCTGTACGGAGACATTGATGTGCCCTTTTATGCTTTTACGTGCAGCAGCACGAAGAGACTCTTCAATAGCAGAGATGATGACATCTCTTTTTATTCCTTTTTCTCTTTCTAAATACTCAAAGATTGCGACGAGATCTTTATTCATTCTTTAACCCAACTTTCTCCCTATCCTCTTAAGCTGCAATTTGCACCTTTGTGAGGCAGAGGACGCTTTTCAGCGCCCCCTTAAGTTTTTGGATAGTGAGGAAGCTTTAAGCTTCCTCAAGTTTTATTTGAAACCTACTCTGATTTCTCTTCTTCGGTTTTCTTCTTCTTTTTAGCGCGAGGCTTAGCAGCACCGACGACAATGTCATCGCGGCTGAACTCGTTCTTGTCGACGAGATACTCTTTAATCGAGAGCGCAATCTTCTTGTGCTCAGGATCCAGTTTGATCACCTTCGCTGTGACTTCAGCACCTTTCTGGATCACCTCTTCGACTTTGCCGAACGGCTGATCGGAGATCTCTGTGACGTGCACAAGAGCCTCAATCCCGTTATCCAGCTCGACGAAAGCGCCAAATGCTGTGATCTTTGTTACAACGCCTTTTACGAGGGAGCCAACAGGCATAGTCCTTTCGATGCTCTCCCAAGGATTCTGGCTGAGTTGTTTCACACCTAAAGTGATCTTCTTGCTCTCTTTATCAACAGAGAGAATCACTGCATCAACTTTATCACCTTTTTTGAAGACTTCAGAAGGGTGAGAAACCTTTTTGATCCAGCTTAGATCTGAAATGTGGATAAGGCCATCGATTCCAGGCTCGAGCTCAACAAAAGCGCCATAGTTAGTGAGATTCCGGATCTCGACTTGAACGCTGCTGCCGATCGGGTATTTCTGGTCGACATCTTCCCAAGGGTTCTTCTCTGTCTGTTTAATGCCGAGAGAGATCTTGCCTTCTTCTTTCTGTACAGAGAGAACAAGAGCTTCTACTTCGTCGCCCTTCTTTACAACTTCTGTAGGATCGGAGACGTTTTTCACCCAAGACATCTCGGAGACGTGGATCAGCCCTTCGATCCCTGGCTCGATCTCAATGAACGCGCCGTAAGGAACTAGGTTGACGATCTTGCCGCGAACGCGTGTGCCAGGAGGATAGCGCTGTTCGATCTCTTCCCAAGGATTGGACTCTTTCTGCTTCATGCCGAGAGCCACTCTTCCCTTCTCTCTGTCGATGTGGAGAATCATCACTTCCAGCTCTTGACCGAGGTGGACCATCTCAGATGGGTGCTTGATTCTCTTCCATGTCATGTCTGTGATGTGGAGGAGGCCGTCGATGCCATCGAGATCCAAGAAGACGCCGAAGTCGGTGATGTTCTTCACTACGCCGATGCGGACTTCGCCTTCGTTGATGTTCTCGAGCATCTCAGCTTTACGAGAGATGCGCTCTTCTTCGAGAAGCTCTCTGCGTGAAACGACGATGTTTTTGCGCTCTGTATTGATTTTGAGGATTTTGAAATCAAATACTTGGTCGACATACTCATCGAGATTCTTGATGCGCTTGTTGTCGATCTGCGAGCCAGGTAGGAAGGCTTCCATGCCGATGTCAACCATCAGGCCGCCTTTAACCTTGCGCATGACCTTACCTTTAACGATAGAGCCCTCTGTGCAGTGGTGGACGATATGCTCCCACTGTCTTAATCTGCGCGCTTTTTCGCGAGAGAGGACGATCTGACCGTCAGAGCCTTCAGCCTGATCGAGAAGCACTTCAACTTCATTTCCAAGAACGATCTCAGCCGGATCGATAAACTCATTCATCGGCACGAGACCTTCAGACTTCAGACCTACGTCGACGACGACGAAGTCTTTTGTAAGCTCGACGATTCTACCTTTTAAGATCTGCCCAGAACTCATTGAAGAAACAGAGCCTTCGCTTGCGCTCTCTTCTTTTCGATCTAGTAGCTTTTTGAACTGTTTTGCATCTTCTTCGTGGAATTCAACATCATCGATGATATTGCTTGTGTTCCAGTCGTATTGTGAGTTTTTGGACATGTTAAAGGTTTCTCCTAGGGTTTATAAAAATTCATCTGCCAATCGCGATTCCGTCGAATGTCGTTAGGGGGAGAATTCGTCGAAAGAGAGACAGAATACATTCACCGGGGAATCTTAACAAAAGATTAGTTATAAAAGCAAGAACCTATCCCAATATTCTAAAGTGATGATTTTTGAAGGATTTTTTCACAGAGTTCAAAGTCACTTCGCAGAACATACTTAAAAAGCAGGCCAACGAGTGACTCTGAAATTACCCATTGCATCTTCCATGAAGTTTTAATAAATTCTCTTAGGTGACTAATTTTTTTGGTAAAAAAATTTCTATGAAAACTCTTGTGATGAAATTTGGAGGAGCGGCCGTTGCTACAGCTGAGCACTTCTCGAAAATAGCTGACCTAATTTTAAGTCGCTCCCACTCCTACTCCAGCATCGTCGTCGTCGTCAGCGCAATGGGAGATAGTACCGATCAGCTCATCGCACTCGCCAAAAAAGTGAATCCTACCCCTCCCAGACGAGAGCTCGACATGCTCATCTCTGTCGGAGAGAGGATCAGCATCTCTCTTCTGGCCATGGCCCTTTCCGCCAAAAATAAGGAGGCGATCTCCTTCACCGGCAGCCAGTCGGGCATCATCACCAGCTCTCAGCACAACGATGCCAAGATCATCGAGGTGCGCCCGTTTAGGCTCCTTCCCCACCTCTCGACAGGAAAGATCGTCATCGTCGCCGGCTTTCAGGGGGTGAGTAGAGAGGGGGAGATCACAACCCTCGGAAGAGGGGGCTCCGACACCTCAGCTGTAGCGCTTGCGATCGCCCTTGGCGCTGAAAAGGTTGAATTTTATAAGGATGTCCAGGGGATCTGTTCAGAGGATCCCAAGAAGAATCCTGAGGCCCAGCTCTTCTCCACACTCAGCTACCCGGAGGCGCTCGAGATCGTCCAGAAGGGGGCAAAAGTGCTGCATGAAAGAGCCATTCTTCTCGCTCAGAAGAACAGCCTCCCGCTCCACGTCCTCTCATTTAATAGTTTTACAGAGGGGACCATGATCCAGAACGCGGCAGGGGCTCGTACCGCAGCCCAGTTTGAAGCTGAATAGATAGCCTCTAAGACCTTTATCCCTAAGCCGAAGAGGAAGGCGTTCTTTCACTCAAATAGACGGGCTTTCCGCTGTCATGAGGTGTGATCACTCGATCGAGAACTACCTGCGCATCAGAAGGTCTCTTATGAATAGCATGAGGGATCATCCACTGAGCGAGGGGGCGCATGTATTGAAAATACCAAGCTGCATCAGATTCTGTTGTATTTCTCAAAAAGTTGTCTAGACGATCAGAGGCTATTCCGCTTGCAGATATTTTTTTGTCTGAGTAGTAGAAGGTAAAAGAGCCGTCTTCTTTCTGGTGGCAAGCGGTAAGAGCTAGATGGAAATCTCCGAGAGAGCCACGCTCATCTCCTTTTTCCTCCAGTAAACGAGTATAGACCTCGCGGAGATTCTCCGCGCAGATGGCTCGGCCATCTCGACCAGTAAGAAGCCAGGATACGACCAGGGGCTCGTCGTTCAGGGAGGATTTAGCTGCGATGAAAATTTTGCAGGGAACGCCCATGTTTTGAAGGAAGGGGAGATTTTTGGCCAGATCATCAAACTCGCTCTCAATCGCGCTCTTCCCAGCGATCGCACTGCAGACCCACTCATACGCAGAGATTGCAAGCCCAGCGATGTAGGTAAAGATGCCGCAGCAGCACTCTTCAATGTATCCAAAGCATGAGGCTTCCGCTTCATGATCCGGATGAGGGCGTAGAGTGTCTGGCTGAGGCGAGCTTGGGCAGCTAGAGCCCTTCGCATCGATAGATTTGCCATCAGCAGCAATAGCTGCTGGCTTCTGACCGTGAACTGGACTTAAAGGGGTAGACATGTGGATCTCCTATATGTTTGAAGGAGAGATTTTAACATTTTTCACATATCTCATGGCAAACTAAATTATTTAATACATCTCTTTCTTTGATTGAGCGCAGCGAGATCCCTGGACTGCGGCGCTCTGCGCCGCCCTAATTTGTTAAAATTTTATTTAACAGGATGGGCAGGATCGGAAAATCCGGAAGATCCTTCTAGCGAAGCGGATCCTGTTTTTTTACTCTTAAAAAATAAGGTCGCACGCCGCGTTGTAGCTCAGTTTACCTTAAGGTAGAAAGGTAGATGGGTTTTCCGCTGTCATGAGGTGTAATCACTCGATCGAGAACTACCTGCGCCCCGGAGGGTCTATCATGGACAGCCTGAGCGATCGTCTCTTTGGGGAGGTAGGATAAACGTTCGAAAAACCTGATGACATCACCTTTTCCAGTATTCGGTAGAAAGACGTTTTCAGGATTGGCCCCTATGCCTTTAGCAGATATTATTTTGCGTGAGTAGGAGAAGACTCGAGAGGTGTCTTCTCTCTGGTGGCAAGCAGAAACCCTTAAGTCTAGGTGTCCCATGTCGCCATCTTCGCCTGCTTTTGCCTTTAAACGACTATAGACCTCGCGAAGGTTCTCTGCGCAGCCATCTCGGCTATTAAGAAGCCAAGTCGCGACCAGAGGCCCACCGCCCAATTGAGGATTAGCTACGATGAAGATTTTGCAAGGGAAGGGCATCTCTTCAAGGAAGGGGAGATTTTTGGCCAGATCATCAAACTCTTTCTCAAAAGCATTTTTTCCCGAGAGAGACTCGCAGATCCAGTCGTATGCCGAAATCGCAAGCCCTGCAAAGTAGAGAAATATATTGCAGCAGCACTCTTCAATGTATCCAAAGCATGAGGCTTCCGCTTCATGGTCCGGATGAGGGCGTAGAGTGTCTGGCTGAGGCTCGCGTGAACCTGCACGCTTTGGATGCGCTCTTTTGCTTTCAGAAGCGGCAACAAAAGCAGCTGATGAAGCGCCAGAAAGTGGATCTATGTGATTAGACATGTGTATCTCCTAATTCTGTTTAAGTTGTTTTCTAATGCAGGGCAACTTGGACTGTGGCCTCGTTCCTCTTGGGAATCCCAAGTGATTTAAATAAGAGATCGTCAAGGACAAATTCATCGCCTTCTGCGTGAGAAATAAAAGATTGGTTAAGGGTTGTTTTTCCATTTGCATCAATCATCTTTGCTGCGTAGTTGACTTGCCACTTCCCATTGCCAAGCTTGTGGCTTACTATGACAGCTAATAGAGCTCCGCCAATCTCTCTATCCCCAGAAGCCTTTTTAAGTGTGGTAAGTGCTCCTTCGAGTGATGCCTTATTGCTAGAAAATGTGTCTTTTAAGTTGAAATCGCACGTCCGAATTTCTTCCGAACTAGAAAAGGTATGATGGAACATGTGTGGCGCAGAATGGTTCTGAAATTCATGCTTAGTAAGTCTTACAAGTGTACAAAGTTTGCAAGGAAGCGGCATTCCTCTAAGAAGTTGGTCAAAAACTTTACCTGTCTCCCATTCGTCAACTATAGCGTCAATGCGACTCCATCTCTTCGCAGTAAGCTGCTCTAGGGTGAGATCAGCATAAGGGTCTGACACTTCTTTGGCAGGTGCGCAGCCGCACATTTCGCAGATCCAGTCGTATGCAGAGATCGCAAGACCAGCGATATAAGTAAAAATATTGCAGCAGCACGCTTCGATGTATCCAAAGCATGAGGCTCCCGTTTCATGATCCGGATGAGGAGTTAGCGTGTCTGGCTGAGGCGCTCTCGAGCCGGAGCCTTTCGTATCGATAGATTTGCCATCAGCAGCAATAGCTGCTGGCTTCTGACCGTGAACTGGAGGTAAAGAGGTAGTCATGTGAATCTCCTATATGTTTGAAGGAGAGATTTTAACATTTTTCACATATCTCATGGCAAACTAAATTATTTAATACACCTACTTCGAGGCTCTTTTTTGGAGTGCGGCGACTCGGCGCCGCTTTTCTCGACGTCGACCTGGCGACGTCTCGTCAGGAGTACGTGCCGAAGATTTTAAAGAAAAAAATAACAAGATCCGCTTCGCTAGCAGGATCGGCGCTCGCCTCGCCGGCAGGATGGGGAAATCCGGAAAATCCTGCCGCCCCTAGCCCCTGGCTAGGTGGCGATCCTGCTAGCGAAGCGGATCCTGTTTTTTACTCTTGAATTAGGGCGGCGCAGAGCGCCGCAGTCCAGGGATCTCGCTTCCGCTCGATCAGGGAGCTCTCTTGTGGAGGGCTTTTTCGCGCATATCAGGAGTGAGGCCTGGGGTGGTTTCAAATAAAATTTTCACACCTTCAAGAGAGCACCCTTTTATAGTTTCATCGGAACTAGATCTTTCTGTTGGGGTCCTTCTTCTGGTAGAGAAGTTAATGTCCCACTCTCCATTTTCCATCTGGCGGCTTGCTATGAGAACTATATTGACCTCACTTAAAGGTGTTCCGTAAGGTCTGAAATTGTATCTCACAAAATCATCGCCCTGTGCACCTATGCAACGACTTATCTCAGATTTCCAGGAGGAAATTGGCATATGAGCACTGCAGACGACATCGAACTTAAACTCGCAACGGCTACCATCAGAACAAACTACTTCTTCTGGGCTCTGTATTAGAAAATAGACCTTACATGGAGTAGTCATCTGCTCGAGTATAGAGAGGCCTGTTGCCAATTGAGTACATTCTGCATCAATATCTTTCCATGCAACACAAGTAGGTCTGCTAGGAGGAAGTTCTTTCACTACGACAGATTCACTGCTGCAGGCATCTGCAAGAAGATCCCAAAGCGAGAGCGCAAGCCGCCCGAGGTAAGATAAGAGCTGCATGCCGCATTGGAGTGCATATTCAAGGCAGGAGGGCTCTACATGAGGATGAGAGGAAGAAATACTGTCCTGCGAGTCGGATCTTGGGAGTCTTGGGGGTTTTTCTGGCGCTGCTTTGCTGCCCATAGCTGCGGGTGAACTGCCAGAAAGTGGACCTACGGGCTTAGTCATGTGGATCTCCTATATGTTTGAAGGAGAGATTTTAACATTTCTCACATATCTCATGGCAAACTAAAATTTTTAATGTTGGGAGCGAGGGGAAAGATCGGGCGCCGGCACGGGCACGCACACGTTCACGAAAGAGGAGGAGAGTTTAACCATCTATTCTTTCTTTCGTAAACGAGCCCGTGTGAGTGCCCGTGCCCGATCTCCTTCTCCTCTTTTCTCTCAAGTTTTCTTGTTTTAGTTTGGCAGAATTTGTTATACTGCGACCTTTTAAAAGAGGATTTTAGCAGATGGCAAAGAAGTGGCCTGTTCAGATCGTTCCCTCTCTTCTCTCGGCGGACTTTGGCCGCCTGGCGGACGAAGCCAAGAGGGTAGAAGATGCAGGAGCAGATGCTCTACACCTCGACATCATGGATGGTCACTTTGTTCCCAACCTGACGCTGGGGCCTAGAGCCGTTGCGGCGGTAAATCGCTCAACGGATCTCTTTCTAGACGTGCACATGATGATTTATAATCCCTTCGACTACATCGAACGTTTTGTGGAAGCCGGTGCAGATCGAATCACCTTCCATTTCGAGGCGTCAGAAGAGATCGAAGAGACATTGAACTACATCCGCAAATGCAACGTTCAAGCGGGACTGGCGTTTAATCCCGACACCTCTGAAAGTTTAATCGTCAAATTTCTGGATAAGTGCGACCTCATTCTGCTGATGACGGTTAATCCGGGCTTTGGCGGGCAGGCTTTTATGCCCGAGGTTCTTGAAAAAGTTAGCTTTACTCGAAAGATCTGCGACGATCTCAGCATCCGCAAAGGGGGAGTGGTCTCTTCAGAAAAAGATCTTCTTCCTCCCTTCTCTATTCAAGTAGATGGGGGCATTAATGCCGAGACGGGCAAGCAGTGCATCGAGGCGGGAGCAGACGTCCTGGTGTCGGGCAACTACCTGTTTAAAGCGCCAGACATGAAACGAGCGATTCAGGGGCTGAGAGGGTGAGTTTTCGATCCCGTTTCCTCCTTTCTCTCTTCTGTTTGAGCTCTCTATTTTCAACTCCCTGTTTTTCTAAGTGTTTAAATACAGATCGCGAGTCTCTCATTCTCCACTCTCCAGGGGAGGAGTCGGGGATGTTCAGCGTCTTTCTCACGGTGCTGGGCTGTTTCAATGCCTACGAGGAGAGCGCCTGGTCTGGAGTGCGCATCAATTTTGGAGATCAGGGGCTCTACTACGACCCTCAAAAGGGGAGTAACTGGTGGGGCTACTACTTCAATCCGGTCCAGTTTGGAGAGATGGAGAATCCTGTAGTCGCAAGCCACCGGAAGATCCACAGATTTCATAAAACTGCTTTTCGACGCATGTCCAGAGAGCGAGGGTATGAGCTTATCCAGAAGTACATACAGCTTCGGCCGGAGATCTCTCGGAAGATCGAGGAGTATGTGGAGGAGAACTTTAAAGGTTATCATGTAATTGGAGTCCACTTCCGCGGAACGGATAAGAAGAGGGAGGCGAAAAGGGTCTCTTTCGACTCTGTTTTCAATGAGATCCGTTTGTCCATTGCAAAACTTCCTTCAGATCAGTATAAACTCTTCGTTGCGACAGATGAGCAGCAGTTTCTGGATGAGATCTCTGCGGAGTTTAAAGGGCGCGTTCTCTATATTAAGGCTCGAAGATCAACGGATGGTAAGGCCGTGCATTTTGAAAAAAAGAATCAGTATGAGCTAGGAGAGCAGGCGCTAGTCGACTCTCTTCTCCTGTCGAAAACCGAGTTTCTTGTGCGCACGGTTTCAAATCTGAGCTTCTGTTCGCTCTACTTTAACCCCACTCTACCGGTTGTGACCGTAACGGAGTTTAGATGAAAAAAATAGTTGTAATCGGTGGAGGAACAGGAAATTTCACTGTTCTGGACGGCCTCAAAAACTGCAATGTGGATATCAGCGCTATCGTTTCGATGGCGGACGATGGGGGAAGCACGGGGATACTGCGCGATGAGCTGGGGGTTCTTCCTCCGGGCGATGTGCGCCAGTGTCTCGTGGCTCTCTCCAACTCCTCGCGCCTCATGCGCAGTTTGATGAACTACCGGTTTGAGAATGGGGGGCTTGGTGGCCATAGCTTTGGAAACCTCTTTCTATCCGCGCTTGAAAAGGTAACGGGGAGTTTTGAGAAGGCGGTCGATGAGGTGGGCAAGATTCTCGCCATTAAGGGGAAGGTGATTCCTGTCACTACCCACCAGGTGCGACTCAAGATGATCTTAAATGACCGTAGGGTTTTAGAAGGGGAGAAGGAGATCTACCTCTCTCAGGAGATCGATCAGGGATATAAGAGCATCTACCTCGAGCCGCATCCGAAGGCGAACCCGCACGCAATTTCTGAGATTCTGAATGCAGATTTAGTGGTTATAGGTCCTGGCGGGCTGCATACCTCTCTTATTCCAAACCTGCTCGTTGATGGAATCAGCGATATTCTAAAACAGTCGCAGGCTAAAAAGGTCTTCATCGTTAACTTGATGAACCGCAAAGGACAGACCACCGGCTTTAAGGTGAGCAGCTACCTGGACGAGCTCACTCGCTATATCGGCAGCGATATCTTCGATCACATCCTGGTGAACAGTCAGACTCCTCCTCAAGAGCTCATTGAGGTGTATGCCGAAGAGGGAGACCTCGTAGAAAACGATCTGAAAGACGATAGAATTATTCTGGCGCCGCTGCTCGGAGCGTTAAAGGCGGGAGCGAAGCAGGATCTTCTGAAGCGCAGCTTGATCCGCCACGATTCAAAAAAACTCTCACAACAGTTGATGAAAATTGTTAATCATCTTTGATCTTGACGACACATTAATCGACACCTCAGGATGCATCACACCGGTGAAGCTGGTGGATGCGCTCCATCGCATGTGCGCAGCGGGTCTTTTTGTGGAAAAGATCGAAGAGGCTGAGGCCTCTCTGAAGCGGATCGACAGAACTAAACTCTCTGCAGAAGAGACACTTAAAGAGTTTCTAGAGAGTTGTGGAGCCGATGAGAAATATTTGGAGGTCGGCCTCAAAGAGATCTACGAGAATCTCAAGATCGACATGCCGGTCGATCTCGTTGAGGGTGCAGAGGAGCTCCTCACGGAGTTCAATCTGTTGCATACTCTTGCTATTGTGACCATCGGCAAGCAGGAGACCCAGCTTGCCAAGTTGAAAAAAGCTGGTATTGATCTCTCACTTTTTAGTAGAATCGTCGTTTTAGAAGAACGGAATAAAAAGTTTCATTACCAGAAAATTGCTGGAGAACTAGGCTTTCTTTCTTCTGAAGTGATCGTGTGTGGAGACCGCATCCACATCGATCTTACACCAGCTAAAGAGCTGGGCTTTAAAACAGTGCATATTAAACGCGGACGCGGGCTTAACAGCTGCGAACCGAAGAGCGATGTGGATTTTACCATATCGCGACTTAGTGAGATGAAGGACATCATCAAGACAAATGTCAAACGTAAATAATATAGAAGCAAAAAAAAGCATTACCACAAGCAACCAGATCACGCCTGGGATGATTCTGAACGTCGATGGAAAGATCTATCGAGTCGAATCCGCCGTTAAGGTTACGGTTGCCAAGGGTGTCCCTTTCATCAAGACTAAGCTCAAAAATCTGATTAGCGATGAGCTGATTGAAAAGAACTTTAAACTGAACATTCAGGTAGATGAGGTCTCTCTCGTCGAAAGACGTCTCGAGTTTCTCTACACGGAAGGAAAAGACTACCTCTTTCTCGATGTCGGAAATCTTGAACAGGTTCTTGTTCCTACAAATGTAATTGGCGATAAGGTTCACTATCTGAAAGAGGGAACCGACATCAGAGCGATGTTCTACGGAGATGCGATCTTCTCCGTCGAGCTGCCTCAGTTCTTGGAGCTGATGGTGGTAAAAACAGAGCCTAGCGAGTCGGCTGCCGCCGTTGCAAATGCTACAAAGACAGCTATTTTGGAGACCGGTGCTAAAATCGAGGTCCCCATGTTTGTCGAGACGGGAGACATCATAAAAGTCGACTGTCACACTAACGAGTATATCCAGAGGGTCTAAGTCGTGGAATTAAAACAGATTAAAGAACTCATGGCCGCTATGGAGCGCGCCGGACTTAAAAAGTTACTAATCAAAGAGAAGACGGGTTTTGAGCTGCAGCTAGAGCGTCAAGATGATCACGCTGTGGTCCAGGCTCCTCCTGCTCCTGCTTACTCGCCTTTCTACTCGGCTCCGCATCTTCACCACCATAAAGAAGAGCACCACCCAAGACCCCCAGCTTCCTCACTGCCAACTAGAGATGGCCAGCACGAGGCTGCTCCTGCTAAGGAAGAGAAGGGCAAGTGCGTTCTCTCTCCAATGGTTGGAACTTTTTACAACGCTCCATCTCCCGATGATCCTGCCTTTGTTAAAGTGGGCGACCGCGTCGATGAGAACACAGTTCTCTGCATTATCGAAGCGATGAAAGTGATGAATGAAGTAAAGGCGGGAATGAGCGGCACAGTGGCCGAAGTCCTAGTCGATAACGCGCACCCTGTAGAGTTTGGAACAAAACTCTTCCGGATCGTTTAATATCATCCAAAAACTATGAAAAAAGTTCTTATTGCAAACAGGGGAGAGATCGCAGTTCGCGTTATCCGCGCCTGCCACGACCTGGGTTTGCAAACCGTAGCCGTTTATTCGCAAGCTGACGCTGAGGCTCTTCACGTTCTATACGCCGACGAGGCGATCTGTATCGGAGAGGCGCCGTCACAAAAATCCTACTTAAAGATCTCAAATATTCTCTCTGCCTGTGAAGTAACCGGAGCGGATGCGATCCATCCCGGATACGGCTTTCTGGCTGAGAATGCCAACTTTGCCTCTATCTGCGAAAGCTGTGGCCTGAATTTTATCGGACCCTCTCACCAGACGATTGCTCTTTTAGGGGATAAAGCTCGCGCCAAGGCGACTGCTAAGAGCGTAAAGTGCCCTGTGATCCCTGGATCGGAAGGCGTCATCGAAGATGTTCAAGAGGCTCTTAAAGAAGCGCGCAAGATTGGTTTTCCGGTATTCATCAAGGCGACAGCCGGCGGCGGTGGAAAGGGAATCCGCATCGCGCACGACTCGGACGATTTTGTACGACAGTTTTCAGCTGCCCGGGCAGAAGCCGGAGCGAGCTTTAATAATCCTGACGTCTACTTAGAAAAGATGGTTGTCGACCCTCGCCACATCGAAGTCCAGATCCTAGCTGATAAGCACGGCAATAGCATCTATCTCGGAGAGCGCGACTGCTCGATTCAGAGACGTAGGCAGAAGCTAATCGAAGAGGCTCCAAGCCCAGTTGTCAATGCTGCACTAAGAAAGAAGATGGGTGAGGCCGCTGTTGCAATTGCAAAGGCTGCTAACTACCACTCTGTAGGGACTGTTGAATTCCTGCTCGATAATAAAGGCCACTTCTACTTCATGGAAGTGAACACGCGCATTCAGGTGGAGCACACGGTTACCGAAGAGCTTACAGGGGTCGATCTCATCCGCGAACAGATTAAAGTTGCAATGGGCGAGAAGCTGAAAATCAAGCAGAAGGATGTGACCTTTACTGGCCACGTCATTCAGTGCCGGATCAACGCGGAGAATCCCGCGAGCAACTTCGCTCCTTCCCCAGGACAGCTTGAATATTTCATCGCTCCTGGTGGACCGCACGTCAGAATCGATAGCGCTTGCTACTCCGGCTACCGCATTCCTCCAAACTACGACTCGATGATCGCCAAGCTCATCGTTAAGGGAAAAGACCGAGCAGAGGCGATTGCCGTTGCAAAACGCGCGCTCAGAGAGTTTCATATCGGAGGCGTCCACTCGACGATTCCTTTCCATCTCTTTATGTTTGAAGACAAACGTTTTTTAAATCATGACTACTTTATTAACTACATTGACCAATTAGTATTAGATGGATGCAACTTTACTCTGCAGGCAGATTAAGTTTTTAGATATGAATCTTTCTCATCTTGAGCTGCTCATCTCGGAGCAGAACATCGTGGAAAAGATCAGCGAAGTGGCAGCTCAGCTGGATGCCGACTTCAATGGGAGAGAGGTCACTATTGTCATGATCATGAAAGGAGCCATCTGCCTTGTGGCAGACCTGATCAGGCACCTCCACAGCCCGTGCTCGCTAGAGTTTATCCAGACTTCAAGTTATGGCCAGAAGGGAACTGAAAGAGGAGCTCTCTCCTTTTTCGGACTAGAGAAGGTTAATGTGGCAGGTAAACACGTCCTGCTTGTCGATGACATCTTCGACTCGGGAGTTACGCTCTCAGAAGCTGTAAAACGCTTAAAAGAGCAGAATCCCGAAACAATAAAGTCGCTTGTTCTTCTCTCAAAAAATGTACCGCATAAGACAGACTACCGGCCCGACTATGCTCTTTTTGAGATTGAGAACCGCTTTGTCGTCGGCTACGGCCTGGATTATAAAGAGTATTACCGCGGACTTCCTGGAGTCTACGCCATGGTGATGGAAGGAAAGTAAGGATGAAAGGAATCATCTTAGCAGGAGGGAAGGGGACGAGGCTGCACCCGCTCACTCTCTCCACTTGCAAGCAGCTCCTCCCTGTCTACGATAAACCCCTCATCTACTATCCTCTGTCAGTGCTCATGATGGCGGGGATACGCGAAATCCTCATCATCTCTACGGCGCAGGACCTCCCTCGCTTTCAACACTTATTCAAAGATGGATCTCATCTCGGGCTTCAAATTTCCTATGCAGAACAGAGCGAACCCGAAGGCATCGCCCAAGCGTTTATCATCGGAGCTCCCTTCATTGGAGATGACACAGTCGCTCTGGTCCTAGGTGATAACATCTTCTATGGGCACGATCTCCCGAAACTTGTCCAGCTCTGCACCCAGCTTGAGAATGGAGCGGTGATCTTTGGTTATGAGGTGAAAGATCCTGAGCGCTATGGAGTTGTCGAGTTCGATGAGAAGTTCCGCGTTACTAAGATTGAAGAGAAGCCGAGAGATCCGCGGTCAAGATATGCGGTTACAGGCCTCTACTTCTATGACAACGATGTCATCGAAATCGCAAAGCAGCTAAAGCCCTCCAAGCGTGGAGAGCTCGAGATCACCGATATCAACCTAGCCTACCTCGCACGAGGAACTCTTCATCTCCGCCTTCTCGGCAGAGGATTTGCTTGGCTAGACACAGGCACACCAGATGCTCTGCAAAAAGCTTCGGCTTATGTGCAGGCTATTCAAGAGAGACAAGGGATTAAAATCGCCTGCATTGAAGAGATTGCTCACCAGATGGGCTACATCTCAACGGATGAGCTAAAGCAGCTCGCTCGCAGTTTTTCGGCTAGCGAATATGGCGCATATCTTGATTCTGTCTGCCGCTCTCCATCTTCTGTCTATTAAATTCCTGTTGTAAAAAACCCCTTCACTCATCGATCATCATTTCTCCATACGTCATACAAAGTGAAAAATAGGAGAATCTCATGGAGTCGCAATACAAGTGGATGGGCTGCACGCTCGCTCTCTTCTCTATCATCGGCATTCCTCTTGCAGGAGCAAAAGAGGTAGGTGTTAGAAGAGGTAGAGGCGTCTGCTCTGCTGAGTATGGGCAACTCCTAGATGCTGACCGCGCATCGGTCTCTCCTAGAAGCGTTCGATTTCACCATGAGCGCTCACCCTCCTTGAATCGCGATGTCTCTTTTAATAGAGTTAGAAATGGGATTTCAGGAAGAAGAGGAACGGGGATCTGCTCCGCGGAATATGCCGTGATCTTAGAAGATGCCCCAGAGTCGGTCTCATACCCCGAGACTTTCGGTTACAGAGTTGGCCACGAGATCGCAGGTAGAAGAGGGACTGGGATCTGTTCTGGAGAGTATGGACAGATTTTAGAAGAGGCACCCGAGTCGATCTCGCGTCATGAGACTTCTGCTTACGCCGCTGGCCACGAGATCGCAGGAAGAAGAGGGACTGGGATCTGTTCCGGAGAATATGGACAGATTCTAGAAGACGCACCAGCATCGATCTCTCACCATGAGACTTCTGCTTACGCCGCTGGCCGCGAGATCGCAGGAAGAAGAGGGACTGGGATCTGTTCCGGAGAGTATGGACAGATTTTAGAAGACGCACCAGCGTCGATCTCTCACCATGAAGCTTTTGCTTATACAATTGGAAACGGGATCTTCGGAAGAAGAGGAAGAGGAGTCTGCTCTGGAGAATACGGGCAAATTCTTGAAGATGCACCTGAGTCGATCTCCCACCATGAGGCTCTTGCTTACAGAGTTGGGAATGAGATTGCAGGAAGAAGAGGAACGGGGATCTGCTCTGCAGAGTATGCTCAGCTTTTAGAAGATGCTACAGTATTAAGATCTCCTCGGCTTGTTAGGACCCAAGAAGAGCCTATCTTCGCTTCTGACGATAGCCTACCTGTTTATAAAGTCGGAAATGAGATCGGCCCAAAAAGAGGCTGGGGTATCTCTTCTGCAGAATATGGCAAAATCGAAGATGATGCCTCTGTTGCAAAGGTAAAACCTCCAAAAGTAAAAGTAGAAAAGAAGAGAGAAGCTCCTGTCATTGTAGCAGCGGCTCCTGCTCCTGCAGCTGCTCGAGCAGAGCATGTTGAGATCACTCCATCTGCTCGTGGCTGCAACGATAAGGTTCACGGCCCATTTATCACCGGAGACTACATTTTCTGGCAGGTGAATCAGGATGGAACTCTTTTTGCAGAGAAACTAGTAGTTGTGAGCGGCTCCAGCAAGCGCACTTTAAAAGAGATGGAGTCTTCCTGGAATTCTGGCTTTAAAGCTGGGATAGGTTATAACCTGCCCTACGATGGATGGGATATCTACCTGAACTGGACATGGCTTCCTGCTACCATCACAAACCGTGTGAGCGGCGAAGAAGAAGAGGTTGTCAGCGTTTTTGAGAATGATGAGTCTTCTTCTCATGCAAAAGCGCATCTTAAATTTAGATATAACACTCTTGATTTAGAGATTGGACGCAACCTATTTCTCAGCCCTAATCTGAACATCAGACCTGTCATCGGACTCAGAGGCGCTTCAATCGATCAGAACCTCACTGTCCGCTATTCGGAGAATCTCAGCTCACCAGACATGATCACAAGAGAAGTTGAGAAGGTCGACTTTTTTGCAATGGGTCCTCGCTTAGGACTTGAGACTCGTTGGGGAGCAGAGTGGGGTGTTTTCGGAGACCTCTACGCTTCGATTCTCTTTGGAAAACGCAATGTGAAGGCGAAGGGAGATTTTGTGGATATGTTTGGCGATCTAAATCACGCCTCCACCGAAGGCGATGCTAGCCGCGTTCGTCCAAATCTGCAACTGCGACTTGGAGCAGACTGGGATAGATGCTTCTGCAAAAACCGCCACATCAACCTGAGCGCTGCCTATGAGATGGAGTACTGGTGGAACCAGTGGCAATCTCTCGCTCTCCCCAACTACATGGAACAGGGCGACCTAGTCCTCCAAGGCCTCACAGTCCAAGCCCGCTTCGACTACTAGGCGCAGAATATCTTTCTAATGTCTCTCAGTTTGAAGTGCTAGAGAGACATGTCGGGTAGGCCAGGAGAAAGCTTCGCTTTCTCTCGGGGCCTCCCTGCGACCCTCTTGCGCTGCATCTCGCTTTGCCAAATCGCGTCCTCGGAGAAGGGGTGTACAGAGTACTACCCCGTTGGCGCGCTGGCCGCGCTCTCCTGCGGGTGCAATTTTGCTGTGCGATATGCATCGGCGGGCTGCTCGAGGCGCTCATCCCTCGCTTGCCAGCGCGGGTCCCTTTCGCGTCCAGTCGCAGTTGTAGTTAAAGAGAAGGGAGAGAAGATCGGGCGCGGGCACGCACACGGGCACGTTCACGAAAGAGGGAAAGAGATGGGACACGGAAGAGGGGAAAAGAGAAGAGAGTGTCCGATTCTCCTCTCCGTCTTTCTTTCGTGAACGTGTGCGTGCCCGTGCCGGTGCCCGATCCCCTTCTTTCGCATGCAGCGCAAGGTGGCCCAAGGGAGGTGTGGTGAAGCGCACACCATCCGACATGCCTAGCTTTAAAAAAAATGCAGAAGATCTTTTTTCTGAAGTTGTAGGGTTAGAAGTTTTCGAGGATCTTCTTTTTTTGGTAGTGGGCTTCAATGCCGGAGACGATCTCGTCTAGATCGTCTGTGACGATGAGTAGATTCATCTCTTCGGGGGTTATCGTGCCCATTTTAACTGCCGTGGCGTTCATCCACTGGATGAGTCCAGACCAGTAATCTTTTCCCACTAGATAAACAGGGAAGGGCTTAATTCTCTTTGTTTGGATAAGCATCAGAGCTTCGAAGAGCTCATCAATTGTGCCGAAGCCGCCAGGCATGACAACAAAAGCCTGCGCATAGCGTACAAACATCACCTTGCGCACAAAAAAATAGCGGAAGCGGAGTAGGTACTTGCGGTCGATGAATGCATTGGGCTCCTCTTCGTCCGGCAGGTCGATACACAGGCCGCACGATTTTCCCTTCTCTTGTCTTGCTCCCTGATTTGCCGCCTGCATTGCACCCGCGCCGCCTCCAGTGATCACTGCAAAGCCTTTTTTGGCGATCTTGCTCGCAAGCTCGGCTGCTATCTTGTAGTAGGGGTTGTCTTCGCGGATTTTTGATGAGCCGAAGAAGGAGACCGATGGGCCAATAGAGACCATCGATTCGAAGCCCTCTACGAGCTCCGAAAGAATGCGAAAGACGCGCCACGCATCGATCACATCATAGGCGGGTAGGGGAGAGGGATCTTTTCCAGAAGTTGAACTCATTGCACTCCTCACAAGGGACACTTAGATCGTCTTGTAGCAGAAGGCGTGCTCTACCTCAAGTTATTTGGCGAAGAGCTTGCCGCGGGCTTTCTTTTTATAAGGGACGTAAGCCTGCTTGCCATAGACCACCTCATGCAGGTTCTCGATAGCCATGAAGGCTGCGGGATCCTCTCTTAAGACAATCTCTTTAAGCTCCGCAAGATCGAGGCGCTCTACAATGATAAATAGAATCTCTCGAGACTCTCCAGAAAAGCCTCCTCGTCCGTGCATGATCGTTAAGCCGAGACCAAGCTCCTTTGTGATCACCTCGCCCAGCTGTTTCGGCTTGGAAGAGATGATGAGAACCGATTTGAGCTCGTCTAGACCCACGATCACTAGGTCGATCATTTTGAAGGCAACGATGTATGTGATTAGCGAGCGGATGGCGATGTGCCAATCCTGAAAGATCCATCCGTATGCGCCGAAGATGAAGACGTTGATGAAGAGAACTACTTGGCCTACTGTAAATCCCTTCTTGCGGTTGATGAGGATTGCAAGAATCTCCGTGCCGTCTAAGCAGCCGCCGTGTCGGATGATCAGACCCACCCCGATTCCCAAAATCGCACCGCCAATCACGATTACTTCTATCGGATCTCCGATGAAGTGAGGAGCATACTCCAGGACGAATAGGAAGCCGGCAAAGAAGAGCACGGCAACGAGCATGTGGATAACAAATGTCCTGCGGATGTAGGTGTATGCGAGGTGGAGAAAGGGGATATTGAGCAGGATGAGGAAGTAGGATAGGTAGTTGTCGCCAAAAAGACGCGCCAAGATTAGCGCCACGCCCACAATCCCGCCGTCGATCAGCTGGTTGGGCAGTAAGAAGATGCGGATAGACATTGCTGCGAGAAAAGCTCCAACCATGATCCAGAAGAAGGACATCATGTGGTGGATCTTCGTACGTGTTTTTGGACGGAACATCGGCATATAGTACCTAGGCTAAAGACGCAAAGATACGGATTGAGAGGATGGATGTACAGAAAAAATTACGACTTTAATTGACTGAGAAAATTGAAGGGTGAAGGCGTTCAAAAAAGAACGCGGGAGACGGGGCTCGAACCCGCAACTTCCGCCGTGACAGGGCGGTGCTCTAACCAATTGAACTACTCCCGCAGAGACAAAATGGGCGCAACAGGACTCGAACCTATGACCACCTGTGTGTAAGACAGGCGCTCTACCAACTGAGCTATGCGCCCACAACCATCAATTGGTTAACGAAGTTGTAGAATTTAATCTTTGTACGATTTTTCCTCAACACTTCTCTTTGACTTTTTCGAAGGAGTGGCTTAATTTTTCGGATATGAAACGTTTAAAAAATATTTATATTTTTCTTCTGGTTTTGATCGTAGCGGGCTGTTCGCCCAACTCTCTCGAGGACTACCAGTTCCAGGGGGAGGCGCTCTGTAGGGTCATCGTGCTCGATCTCCAGAAGGTTCATACGAGAGAAGAGCTGAACAAGGCGCTTCCTCGTCTAACCGAGCAGTTTAACACTCTGGCTAAGCTGATCATTGAAGCGAAAGAGTACCAAGCTGCCCATCCCGGAGAGGCGGGGATCGACCCTGCCTACTACGAGCACGAGTACGCAGAGGGTCTGAAGGATGAACTTGCAAGAATCTGCCAGCTAGAGGGAGGAAGGGAGCTCATTGAGAAAGCCCAAAGAGAAGCTCTCATCTTACTAGTGCCCAAACAAAAAAGAAAATAACACTCTTAAGAGGGTGTCTACAAAGGCAGCACAACATGCTTTTTTAGTCTTTTCGGCAGACTTTAAATTGTCTTTCTTAGCCTACTTTCTCAAGTATGTCCTGCGAAAGACAATTTAAATTCTGCCAAAAACTCTTAAAAAATCAAAGTTTCTGACTTTGCAGACACCCTCTAAAGCATCGTCTTTTCAAAGTTCTCGCGATGTGAGTCAAACGCTTTGTGGTCTGTGAGCTGGTGCACGTGGATCGGAACTGCAGCCACGAAGCCCTTTTTCAGAAGAGCGACATCGCTATCTTCATCCTCTTCCTGATGGTGCCACTTGCCGCCGAGCCAGCAGTAGAGCGTGCCTTCAGGGTGAAAACGCTGCTCGGGGTTTTCGATCCAGAAGCCGCGGCCCTGCTTAGCTAGCTTTACGCCTTGAATGTCCGAAGTAGTGGGGAAGTTGACATTCAGGAGAGTTCCTTCAGGGAGGGAGTTTTCAAGCACATAGCGAACGATGGGAAGCACATACTTCTGTGCAGCGGCGAAGTCGGGCTTGTAATACTCTTCGCACGAGAAGGCGATGCTCGGAACATTGCGAAGAACTCCTTCGATTGCTCCTCCAACGGTTCCGCTGTAGAGCACATTTCTGCCCGAGTTGGAGCCGCGGTTAATGCCTGAAACGATAAGAGTGGGGCGTACATCCAGCAGAAGGCTCATTCCAATGCGAACGCAATCAGCAGGGGTTCCAGAGATTCTCCATGCGCGCGTCTTCTCTCCCCAATTCGCCTCTTGAATGTGAAGCGGATCTCTCATCGTGATGCTAAGACCTGTTCCCGACTTCTCAGAGCTTGGAGCGACAATGATCACTTCATAATGATCCACAAGAGCTGCCCAGAGGTGTTTAATTCCAGGAGCATCAATGCCATCGTCATTGGTGATTAAGATGCGAGGTTTTTTTTGCATGAAATTATCCTGCGTAAATTGGGTGTGATCTTCTGCTTGCCGCGTAATTCCCGACCATAAGTTATTTTTTTAATTTTGAGAAGAGAGACGAGACAAAAATTATGGAAATAAAGCTGGCGAAGAAGCCTGGAATCAGAGGAGGAACTGAAGAGAATGAGGGCCAGATCGCCGAAACAAACCCTCCTACCAGAATACCCGCCCAAGCGCCCTCTTTAGTCACTTTTTTAGAATAGAGACAGAGCAGCAGGAGCGGACCAAAAGATGCTCCAAGGCCCGACCAGGCGTACTGTACAAGAGAGTAGATCGAGCTGACTTTGGCAAAGGCGATGCAAAAAGAGAAGATAGCAACCAGGATTACTCCCAGACGGGAAACTAGCAGCAGCTCTTTCGAGGTGGCGGTTTTACGGAAGATGCGCTTGTAAAAGTCCTCTGTCAACGTCGAGCTAAGCACCAGAACCTGGGAGCTCGTTGCATTAATGGTTGCAGCCAGAATTGCACAGAGGAAAAATCCCACAAGCATCGGGTGGAAGCTCTGATTTACCATCAGAATAAATACCTGCTCTGGATCTTTAATGCCTTGAGCAAAGTAGGCGATCGATACAAGACCTACAAATGTTGCTGCAGCCAGCGAAATAGTCATCCAGCTCATGCCGATATACTTCGACTTGGACATCTCCTCAACACGCTTAATCCCCATGAACTTGGTCACAATGTGAGGCTGACCAAAATAGCCCAGACCCCAACCACCAATCATGAAAAGAATGTTGAGATAACCTTTTACCGAAAACTCGGGAAACATCGTGTTCATCAGATTTCGAGAAGAGATCGCTTGCGAAATCGCCTCAAAACCACCCACCTTAGGAAGTAGGTAGAAGGGGACGAAAAGAATTACGAGCATGAGGAATATCCCTTGAAAGAGATCAAGCCAAGCAAGCGTCACGTATCCCCCGATAAAGACGTAGGGAACCACGATTAGAACTCCAATCAGGATGCCGATGTCGTAAGGAATGCCAAAGAGGGTGTTGATCAAAATTCCCAGACCGACGAATCCCGCAGAGATGTAGATCGTGTAGAAAAAGAGGGACATCAGCGCAGTAAAGAGGCGTATTCTTCCAGAGGTGTCTGCAAGCCTACTCTCAAAAAAAGAGGAGAAGGTTAAACTGCTAAACTGCTCTGTTGCCACGCGGATTTTGGGAGCAACTAGCTGCCAGTTTAGAAACATGAAGAGGATGAGACCCACAGCAGTCCATCCGCCGAGATAGCCGCCTAAAAAGATCGCCGCAGGATAGCCCATGAACATCCAGCTACTCATGTCGCTCGCGTGCGCTGCAAGAGCTGTTAGCCAGTAGTTAAGCGACCTGCTGCCAATAATGAAATCTGCAGCCGACTGCTGCTTTCTGTGCGATAAAAAGCCGATGGCCAGCAGAACGCCGAGATAGATGAAGATCGCCGAGAGCTCAAAAAACTGCGTGCCCATCGAATCAGTCCGAAATTAATAAAATATACTGGGATATTCTAAACTTACCCGCTTATTACAAGCTATGGAAAAGAGGCCTTGTTTGAGCCATAATTTAAGGCCGCCTGAGCCAGATTTTCATCCACATTTGGAAAGAGCCCCGCCAGCTCTTTAATCAGGTCCGCGGTCTTGCGGCGCATCGAGTTCTGCCCCACTGGGCACTGGCAGACAAGCCGAGTAAATCCATACATGCTTGCAAACTCTTTGATCTCCTCCTCTGAGATGTAGATCAGAGGACGAATGATCGTTACCCCATAGTCGTGCATCGGCACTTTAGGCAGGAGCCCAGCAAACTCCGCCTTGTGTAAAAGATTCATTAGAAGTGTCTGATTGCTATCGTCGCGATGGTGGCCAAAAGCGATCGTTGTTGCTCCCACGCGCTTCGCCTCCTCAAAAATCAGCCTTCTACGCTCCCTTGAGCAGCTGTAGCACTCGAGCTTCTCCCTCTTCTGCTCAGAGGTGCAGACGCTAAACCCAATTTCCAGCTTTTCGCAAACATTTTTTAGATAGTCTTCCTTCATCGACGCCCCGCAGGAGAACTCCCCCTGTACGTGAATCGCATGCAGGTCCAGATCTGGAACACCTCGTCCAGAGATCGCCTTCAGAAGAAAGAGAAGAGTTAAGCTATCCTTCCCTCCACTTAATGCCAGGGCTACCTTCTTCGCATCTTTCAGAAGGGAGAACTCATAAAGCGCCTTGCGGCACATGCTCTCAAGCCTTCTGCCTAAACCCGTCCACGGAGGAGTCGCAATAGGAAGAGGAGCTATCAAGAGTTTTTTGCTATTTGTAAGAACCATTTGTTTTTGACTTCATCTCTTTTTTCGCTTAAAATTTCACAGAATTATATTTTCTAAGATACATTGGATCAATCTTTAAGAGGGATAAATGGAAAAAGTCGGAAGAAATGATCCTTGTCCTTGCGGCTCAGGCAAGAAATTCAAAAAATGCTGCGAAGAGAAAGTTCGCCATAAAAAATTTGATGCCCAGCTTATTCAGAAGGATCAAGGCAAGCTCGGGGATACCGATAAAGCTGCAAAGATCTCCACCGGCTTCTTCCAGCGCATGGTTCCACCCAAACCCCCAGCGCCTCCCAAAGATCACCCCGACACAACAGACACTCCTCTTTAAAATTTGTTGAGCGGAAAGATTTCCTTTGTTATAAACTGACTCTCTTTTTGCTGGCGTAGCTCAATTGGCAGAGCGCCCGATTTGTAATCGGATGGTTGAGGGTTCAATTCCTTTCGCCAGCATCTCTTTCTCTCGTCTGGGGGTGTCGCATAGTGGCAATTGCAAGGGACTGTAAATCCCTCCTCTTCGGAGTCCGTCAGTTCGAGTCTGACCGCCCCCAATAAAAATTAAACCCACCCCTGGTGGGTTTTTTTATTGGGGCGGAGCAAGGCAACAGTTTGCCTTGCGTTCAGACTCGAGTTGAAGGGCCTACAGGCTCGAGACCGCCGACCCGGCGGGACGCGTATGCGCCGCGAGGGGGTCTGACCAATCCCAATCTGTCTTTGATTGAGCGAAGCGAAATCCCTGGAGTGCGTGCGCTTTGCGCCGCCCTAATTTTTAAGACTTCGCTGACGGTTCCGCTTGAACTGCCCATGTCTCGATCCGTGTAAGGCTTGGTCTTAAATTGATAAATGATCAAATGAATCAAAGAGATAAGAATGGCTAATGCAATGACAGCAGCGGACTTGGCAAGAGTTCTAAGCCAAGCCAATATTCAAGTGTCTTACAGCTTTTGGGGGAGTCCATGCGTTGCAGTATCTGGGCCAAGAGGCGCGCTGGAGACTGATCTCAATGAGTTGGCTGATGCAGTCTATAGAAATTATCAAGATAAGAACAAAAATCTTGCGATGGACTACGTTGTTGCAAATTTCTTAGCAGGAAGAGTTCGCGAGTTGTATGAGCTTGCAGATGGCCAAATAGAAGCGGCCAACTTAATCACTCAATTTTTCATTGCATGCAGACATTATTTTGCAGCCTTTTTGGGCTGTTTTGAGTGCTTCAGCATTCGACAGCAATATGAAATTTCCTACGTTGGTGAACACGATACTGCAATACCCGTTCGATTAGTTGAACAGGACCCTCTCTTTTTAGGCATCACTCCGTCGGATACAGAAGATGGAGAGACTTTCTATGATGAAGCGCAGATTGATACCATTTATCGAAGCTTCCTTCAAATGATAATAGCCAATGTATAACAGAGAGGCAGAAGCTGGTTATTTAACTGATCATCGCAGGCGCAGGTAGTTTGTCGAAGATAGTTGATGGAAAAAGATAGTTGCGGGTAATGCCATGAGCCGATAGATAATCGGTAACTTCTTGCTGCGTACCTGCAGGTAAAATCAACTTCATGAAGATCTGGTCACCGGTGAGAAAATGTCGATCCATCCAAGACAAGCCGACATCAAATCTGAAGTCCATCTGAGCGATGTAGACGGCGTTCTGTCTTGTGGGTTTTGGATCTAGAGGATTCCTCAATTGTTCTTCTGGGCACACTAAGAGTGGCCATCCGTCATAGGGATACTGCGGATATTGATTAAGTGCATTGCGCAAAGCCTCGATGATGTGATAGAACGGATTTGTTAATAGTGCCTTCTTAAGCATTGTCTGACGAACGATAAAAAGTGCGCCCTCATCGATGTCTTCTCGTTTCTCGTTAGCAAAATAGAGGCCAACTTTCCAGTCATAAGAGAAGTCAAGAAAATTGGTCCCTTTTGGGTCGATATCCATGATATTAGGATCATCGCGATTGTGTTGATGGTGCCTGTGATATTCAAAGTAGGGATCAATCCCTTGAGACTCCATTTTTACAAGATCAGGATTTAGCTGAATTCCGTCTACTTTTTGTAACCATAGTTTTGCAAGGGCGTGTTGCATCTTGATGTCGCTCAATGTTTCTTCAGGATATCGATGAGTTTCAGGTAGGCCTAATTTGAGTTTAAGGCTTCTTGCAAACGTTGAGTCTAGGATCCGATCGGCTTTGCGATGTCCTCTGAAGAGGCAGGCTTCGTTTAGAGTGCTTTGGATGTGGTGGCACTCGGTCAGGAAGCTCTTAAAATCAACGGGTTGCCATTCGTAATTGTAGGCTGAGACAACGGTTGTGTTTAAAGCCGGCTGTTTAATCATTCTTTATATCAATTTATTTTGTGTGCAACATACGCTAAGTGTTATTGGATTCATGTTTTATATCGGAAATAAGATCTTGAAGCAACCATACATCCTTTACAATTCATCTTTCATGCTTTCCTCACACTCATAGATCACAATTTAAAAAACTGAAAAAAAGCGTTTTGTTCTGCGGAAGCTGCATTTTAGATAGGTTTTTAGATTTTCCATAGGGATGCAGCGTGTTTTTAAGCCATTCTAAGCTGTTTTCCTGAGCCGCTTTTCGGAGCTAAAATAATCTGGTAGTCGATCACTTCTAGGATTCTGGATAAGGTCTCGATGGTGATATTTGTTTTTTTTCCCGATTTTAAGCTTTGAATAATCGTGGGGGATACTTCAGCTTCCGCAGCTAGTTTTCTAACGGAGAGGTGATCTTCCTTCATAGCTGCAAGGAGCAGCTCTGATATAAGAAGTTCTCTGTATTCTCTGTTGAGAAGCCGTTTTTGTTTTTTATTCTCTATGATTTTCTCATAGGTGGACTTAGTTTTCTTCTTCATAATAAGTTCTCTTTTGCTCAAGAGTACCATTATAGTGGTACGTTTTCAAGCTATAAAATTCGCAATTTTTACGCACTCGGTCAAATTAAACTGGCTCAATAGAGGTGCGAGCAGAATAATAGGTCATTCTCTCAATAATTAAAAAATACCAAGCGATGGCTCGACGGAGGACTCATGTCGCTAGATCTTAGTAGGACTTTAGCTAAATGGTGCGCAGTTTTTTGGACGCTAACTTATCTTGCTCTGCTATATCCCATGTTATTCGCAACCATTTGTGTTACCGCAGGTAGATTTGACGAAGCATCTCCTTGGTTAACTGGCTGCATGATCTTGATTAACAGCAGCATACTTATATCACTACCTACCAGTATCTATCTTATGTGGTGGAGTTATAGGCGCAAATGCTACTGGAAAACTCATCTTTCCTGGGTGATGCCTTTTTTGGCTTTCGGCCTCGACTTACCTTGTGGGTTTTTCATGGAGATTGCAGCTTTCTGAAGATGCTGGATAAACTCTTTGTGTGGATTGCGAAGGAAGAAGCGGTCCGATGTTGTGGCAAAGATGAACAAGCGCATGTTCGGCAAAGAAGAAGTGATATAATATGTGCCGCTTCATTCATTGTGAGAATCAATCTAGTTTTGCTCCAGACTCCACAAGTAATTCCGCTACTTGCCTGAAATAGGCGGCTGAATCATAAAAGTGAGGGAGAGATAATGCGTATAACGTATAACTTAGTTTTCCCTTGAGACAAGCACCTTTTTGAATGGCCAGTTTCAGTGCCCCAATCGCATTTGTTTCATAACGAAATTCAAGAATTGCAAATTTTAACCCTTCATGACATTTGTTGATATCAGCTCCATAAGAAATTAGAAAATTGAACATGTCTATTTTGTTTACATTTTCCAATCCCATGTACTTGTTGCCCCAAGCGTAACAGGCAAATTCTAGTATTGGAGCGTTACACGTAGGAATAGTAAGGTTCAGATCGTATCCATGTTTAAGGAAGATTAATATTGCTTCCTTGTCCCCAACTACACAGGCTTTTACCGGAGGAGATATCTTATTCCAATCTTCAAATCCTTTTGGAAATTTATATTTTTGATATTTTTCTGTTACAGCAATCAGATCTTGAGCAGACGTATTTTTTGATAGAGCCATATTCTTAGATAATGAAGCAGAAAACCCGTAGGCTTTATAGTTGTTGGACTCAGATGTGTTCATTTTTTTGACTAAATCTTGCAGTTCCCATTTCATCTGCAATACTTTAACTTGTCCAGCCAACTGATTACCTCGGATCAGCCCCATAACTAAGTGGCCTGTACCTTCTTGCCAATTTCCTTTAATAAATTCGTCTAGCGAACGATACAGTCCTACTAGAGTTTGCATAGCAAAAGAGGCAACGGCGATCTCTAACCCTCCATCAAGAAAGAGAACAAGATAAAGGACGTTGTTAGTAACACTAAGCCAGCTTTCGAGAGCCTTTTGTAGCTCAGCTTGGTACAGATATTGAATCAGCTGGATGCCATCGATGACGACATCATGACCTGTGGATATAAACATGCCCATAGGATGAGCAAACATCGTTCCAGCTAAAGCAACCACAGCTATCATTGTTTGAAGTAGCCCATACGCAATTCCACCTGTATCACCTTCTGTGATCCTATCAATTAAGTGAGTAGCACAACTCCAAGTGCGGAGACCGCCCATGGTAAGCGAAATAGGAAGGCCAAGGGGCTTGTAAAGACCGAGAAAAGGAAGAGCTATTGCACCAGCACGCTTGCCCGAGTCCAGCCAGGAATCTGCACCAGAAGCTGCTCCAAGGTCATTCGTGTACTCGCGGTGATAATATACTGGTTCTGAAATCCTTAATTCATTTGCTTGAGATGACATATAATTTCTCCGATTTAATTGCGCGTATTATAATCAAATAGGATAAATAAAAGAATTATACAGTTAATTTAAATTAAATAAAAATAAATTAAAATTAGTCTTTTTTAATATTTTCTCTATCTCGTTCTATAAGAGATTCTTTGAACGAAAGTCGTGCTTCCATCTATCGTTGGGATCAACTTAGATAATTATTTTATTGATAGCATCTGCCTTAATGCTCGAGTACAGACACCGAAGGGAGAGTCACTGCGCGAGGGTCTTATATTTAACGAAGCTTGCGCTCAAATGAAGAAATGCAGGTACAAACCTTATCAAATGCAGCTACACGATTTCGAGCTCTGATGCATTGACGCAAACTACTTTATCCATTGCAGAACTCCATTCGAGCGAAGCAGGGAATTGTGCACGTCGAGCTAAAATGATTTTGGCAAATCGCTTTTTCATATTCTCAAAAAGCAGCTTTTCATTTTCTGCTGGCCATTGAAACGAGAAAAAATGCTCGGCTAAATTTAAAAAACCAAAAAATAAATAGGTAAGATAGTTGATTGCGCCTTCGCACAATTGTTGTTGGAAAACGGGAACAAGAGAGTATTTTTGCTCTTTGTTGAGAAGCGCTCGAAGAAGGGGTAGACCTGCGGCAAAGTTCTTATGTTCAAATTGTGAACCTAGTCGGTAAGCTTTTTCCTGAACGCCAGGTCCGCAGGATTCCTCAAAAGCCCTGCTGATTCTCACCTTTTTCCCAGCAGCATCTTTTCCGTCTGTTTCATAAGCAATAATTTTATCTTTGTTTTTGAGCAGGTATTTATATTTAACTAAACCCTCTAAGACCGATCTTAAACAATTGAAGGCGTCGTCGTAGTGACCGCGCTCGGCAAGAACAATACAGCTCCTCAGTGAATTGGGAATCCCGTAATAGAAATGGCGAATGTGTACGTGGAACTGGTATTCATTAGATTGCTGATCTTTTGGAACTGTACATTGAACGTAAGAGAGAGATAAGAGGACATCGATCGCTTCTGCGAAAATGTTGAAGCCTTTTCCGTATTTCTCATGTGTTAGCAATAGGACTGAATTTTCAGCTTCGAGGATTGCGAGATAAGTGGGCCGGATAGAGCTGGTGTTTGCTGAGTTATGAGTTTTGTTCATGGCATGTTATTCTAAATAAGTACCTGGAAGATAACCCGGAAGCTACCCGGAAGTCGAGAGCTTCCGGGTTTGTCTTGGTTTTTTTGTGGATGGTTAATAAAATTATTTTTTAGACTGTGATCCATGCCATTGAACGCGATCAATGGGGGAGTAGATTCAGTCGGTCGGATTATCAAGCGGAGCTTGTTAGAATCTGGCGGTTACGCCCACGGTGAGGCCTTGAGCCCAGAAATCGGAATTTTTTACTGAGAACTTGGGTCTTTTTGGCCCTTGTGGTGGCTGGGCGGGGCCTGGCATTCCAAAGGGAGTGGGAGCTTGTTGGGTGCCTACGGTTTCTCTGGAGGCTTCAGCAAGGGCTGTCAGGGTGGGGTTGATCTTGCGGTCGATCTGTTTACCAGGACGTGCTAAGGCGCTGATCCAAAGAAATGAGTAGCCTGCGCCAAACTCAAGATGCCGCGAGACTTTTAAATTCGCTTGTATGCTTGCATCGACAACAGCGGCAAAGGCTTGTCTGTGGTGAGTGCCGATGTTGGTCTTTTGCGCAAAAATCCCGCCCGTGAGTGTTTCATTAGCTGTATTTTTTGTTTTATAAAACAAATTGCCGTCCGATGTGCGCGAAGAGCCCTGGATATGGATGGCCTCGCAGACTGCTCCGAGCCCTACTTGCAAAGCTCCTTTCAGGTCTAAATAGCGGGTGGCATATCCTGTGCTTATTCCGAGCTGGCCACCGTAAAAGTTATTTTCTGTTTTGAATCTATCTTTGGTGTTTGCAAATGAAAATCCAAAGGGGGCGTCAGCAGCAGCGTGTGTTGACGCCTGAAACTTGAGCTGCTCTTTCAGCTGTAGCCAGCGGAATCCTGTGATGGTGTTTAATTGGAACGAGGGTCTCTTGACAATCGTGTAGATGCCATTGAGCTGCGCACCTTGGAGTTGACTTGAAATTTTCAAGTTAAAATCTCCGAAAAAACCTGGCGTATCCTCAAACGGACCTGGCAGCAGATAAACGCTTTCGCCTGGCACGCCGTTTAGGCCCCATAATCCTGTGACATCAAAGATCGGAACTGCATAGGAGGGAGATCCTAATTCGCCAGAGGTGCGCAAGGATTTTTCTTGGGTCGTGCGGGGCAAAAGAAAATAACTCGTTTCGATGCCGATCTGCTGCGAAGTGTTTAACCACGAGCCTGCTGTCACTTGAAAGCCACTCATCCAACCCATATCGATGCGCTGTCTGCCGAGCTTTATTTTTGTGCCTGGCTGTCCCAAGGCTCCATCGATGGGATCGGAAAGCGATCCTTGTGTGACAAGTGGCACTGGCAGGGGATTCTTTTTAATCGCCCACAAGAGATATTCGCCTTCGATCCACACTGGCAGAGATTTATCTACCCCCGCAAGAGGAGCGAACATAGAAAGCGCTAGAGGCAATAAGGAGCGAATTGTTTTCATATCCAAAGCAGCAGCTTAAATAATTTTTTGATTTCTCCCAATCAATAGTTATGAAATGAGGCCTACAACGCGCGCGAACCGGGCTGAATGACGGGATACGAAATCGCACGCATGAGGGGCGCCGAGCCTCGTTTTTAAAGGATGAAATCTGAATTGTGAAGGATGGAAGTCCCGTTAGGGATTTGAACGGCCCCTCGCCGCAATCTCGGCTCTTCAGGACCGAGATTGCGGCGAGGGGCCGTTCTAAAAAATCATCAGTTTGAAATAGTGGGATAGGTTCGTCTATGAAGTCAGTTTCTTGATTCCTAATGAAATCCTCTGAGCAGTTCCAAGCATAATCTCAACATTCCCAAACTCGTATGTCTCTGATGAATAACCCACGTATGCTGGAGTGGTTTGGACGTTTTCAGGTTGAAGCGCCTTCAATACGATTTTCACACAGGCTCTTTTGTTCCTTTTGGCTTCTTCGCTCCATAGGTAGTAATTGTGAAGTCTTTCTTGATTTATTGCCGGGGAGGCATCTTGTAAATAGAATGGAAATGGAGGTTGAGGGCGCATAGATATGGTAACAGTGACAGAAGTGGATTGGGATATGGCATTAATAAGAGACCGAGCTGCAAGATGAAGAGGCAGAAACCGTACATATACAGCTTCTTTTGTGCGTTTGCATACACGGGCGTATACGGCTTGCTCTTTATCGGCTAAATAAGAGGCAATTTCAATTTCCGCATCTATTGGAAGAGTGGGAGAAAATTTAGAAATAGAAGAAACAGCTGTGCTTGTCATAACAACCTTTGTTTTTTAAAGTTTAAAGATTGTAATAATTATATATTATGATTTTAATAAAATCAATATAGTTATTTATTTAAATAAGCTGATAATCTACATGATAATCTTTTAGAATATTTTTTTTATTTCTTCCAATCAATAGTTGTGAAATGAGGCCAACGGCTTTTTTTCGAACTCTCCGTGTTATTTTGTCTCTTGCATCTGTTTGTAAAATTAAAATTATAAATATACGATTGTTTGGAATTAATAAAGCTTGTATAATCATAGGACTTTTTATAGATAAAATAGGTTTTTTTATGGCGATGATAGTTGATCTAGAACGCGGCAGCCAGGTTCCTGCTTTCGTTGGACGCACTCTTGAGCAAGATGCTGCAGCAGAAGATGCGGTTTGTATCCAAGAGGGGTTCCCTCAGGAGATTGTTCAGGCCTTCCGTCAAAAAAATATCTCGCTTTGGCGTCTACCTGAAATCAGTCTGCTTGATAAGCCCGATAACGATTACATCGACTTTCTACGCACTCCTCACATGCCAGAGCGTCCAGGTGAAGGCGGAGAGCGCTGCTCTGCTGCAAGGTTCAAAGACATCCGAGGACGTGTAGGTCTCGCTCTTCGCTTAAGAGGACATGCTGATGGAGAAGTAGAAACTATGGGGGGAGGAAGCTGTCCGATTCGAGACATCTCTGGGCTCATTTCCGTCTTTCAGCGTTATGTTGGTGAGAACAGTTTGCGTTTAAGCGGTCCTTTTGTAAAACCAATGGTGGATGCTTACGCAGCTGCGCATGCGCCTCATCATGTCGGCCCTTACGCTCTAACATGTCCCACTTGTCCAATTACCCCCGACAACCCACCTGAGATCAGAGATTTCGTTGTACGCATTGTTTCTGGTACAGACGCGGTCTTTGAACTTACCAGTGAAATCGCAATGGTCGATAATCGGCAGCCGCTGCCCCCTCTAGTAGTTAAACCCGACCCACGTCCTCCAGAGAGTAACGCGAGCGACGACCAGTCTACGCTCTCTTGGCTCTGGTCTTCAGTGTGTTCAGCTTTTTCTGATCTTATCGCTTGGATCTGCAGCTTTTTTTAAAAGTGCATCTACAAACAATCCAAGACTGCTACTAAAAACCCACCGCTGGTGGGTTTTTTTTATTGAGGGCGGAGCAGGGAGCAGTCTGATTTAGAATGAGTTGTTTTTTTTGATAGAGCAAACTAACGCCTCAACCGCCAGGCGCAGCGCACTTGAAAGTGCTGTATGTCCAATAATATCCTTTTCACCAAATTTATTGTTGGGAAGAGGAATAGTTTTTGATGCTTCAGGCACGATGTCTGCATCCATTGTTTTTAGTATTTCTCTTAACGACTCCTGTGCATGTACTGCTCGAAATGATGCATTTAGAAGCGCAACAGGTTTCTGTGCAAATTCTCCGCTGCCAACCACCCAGTCTAAAGCATTTTTCAGCGCGCCAGTTATTCCATGTGCATATTCAGGACTTGCAATCAATACACCATCAGCCATCCGCAGCTTAGAACGAAAATCTATAACTGATGGTGGTTCAAACCCTTCGAGATCAGGATTAAAAAGAAGTAGGCTTCCAAGATCTTCATACATTGATATTTTGACGTTTGCTGGAGCTAAAGTAGACGCGGCTCGTAGAAGAGCTGTGTTGGAAGAAAATCGCCGAAGGCTTCCTGAGATCGCGAGAAGTTTAATCATTTTATTGTCTTGTTACACGTTCCACTAATGCACATAACATGTCGCTCTATTTTGGCCTATTTTTTATTGGGATGAAGCAAAGCACGCGCGTTCCATGGACCTCTCTTCGTGCGGTCAAAGGAAGACGTTGTGAATTTTTCTACCGTTATTTTAGGTAATATTACCGCAATATGCAGTACAGATCAGAGCGCTGCTCAAAATGGATTTAAAAGACTGAAAAAAATTGTCCTTTTTCCTATTCTGCACCTCTTTAAAGTAGGTGGATGGAGATGCGTCGAGCAAAATGGATAGGATTTCTGAGTGTTATTGCACTAGCTGGATGCTATGTTTTAACTGCTGGTTTACATCCGATTAAAACTAAGGAGAAGAGTGATATGCAGCTACTGGGCCATCGTCTGATTGGATCTGGAAAGGAGAGGGTCGTTCTTCTTCACAACTGGTTTTGCGACTCGAGCAGTTTTGATCCGATGACTCCCTATCTGAATACGGAAAAGTTTACCTATGCGATGGTCGACTTGCGCGGCTATGGGCTCTCGAAAGAGAGAGCGGGCTCCTTCTCTGCTGAAGAAGCTGCTTCTGATGTTCTCGAGCTTGCTGATGCGCTCGGGTGGCAGGAGTTTCATGTGGTGGGCCACTCGATGTCGGGGATGATCGCACAAAAGATCGTGGTGAAAGCTTCCTCGCGCATCAAGAGTGTTGTTGCGATTACTCCGGTGCCTGCTTGCGGCAGCCATCCTCCAACTGAGGTGATGGGATTTTTATCTGCAGCTGCTTCTACGAATGAGGCATTTGCAATGGAGGGCTGTCATCTCTCAACAGGACGCCGCTATTCGGATTGGGTGGCGCGCAACATGGCCCGCTCCTGGTGGAGCTGCTCTAAGCCAGAGGCGCGGCTGGGATATTTACGCATGTTTGCGGAGACAGACTTTTCCGAGTCTGTCAAAGGGCTAAAAACTCCGATGCTCGTGATTTTTTGCGACAAGGATTTCGAGGGGGTAGAAGAGATGCTGAAGCAGACCTTTCTCAAGTGGTACCCGAACGCAACGATGGAGTGCTGCGAAGGGTCGGGGCATTTTCCTACGCAAGAGACTCCCATTTTTCTCGCTTCTGCTATCGAAAAATTCTTAAGCAAAGTGCAGGGGGAGTGAGGGATGTCCTTGTCTAGCAATTGGCAGAAACATTTAGTTTTGAGTTTGGTTTTTTGTAGCTGTACTATTCATGCAGGGTTGCCAGATCCTGCTTATCTTCCTGAAGTAGAGACAGAAAGTGTTATCCGCGCCGCAATCGATGTTGGTTCGGCAGGGCCGAAGCTAAGAGTTGCACAAGTCGATCTTGCAAATAACAAGATTGTCAACCTATTGCATGCGGAACAATATCCTGTCTTTTATCAAGCGAGCTTAGCTCAAAGCTCGGATAGAATACTAAGTTCTGAAATTATCAAAGAGAGTAATAGAGCTTTTGAGCAAGCTATTGCAAAAGCAAGATCGTTTGGCGCGGATAGAGTTGTAGCAGTTGCCACATCAGCATTTCGCAATGCGGCAAATGGGCATCAGGTGGCCGATGATATCCAAAAAAGCACTGGTGTGAAAGTCCATATTGCAGATCAAAATGATGAAGGGAAACTGGCCTTTCAAGCAGCGGCTGCTAGGGTGGATGCCAAGGCCGAAGATCTTATCGTTTGGGACATTGGAGGAGGAAGCACACAGTTTATCACAGTGAATCCCGATGGAACTTATCATATTGATTGTAGCAAGGATGGATCTTGGGCTTTTAAGAACCTCATAATACAAGACGTTCACCATCAAAGTGTTGATAAGCGCAAAAGCCCTAACCCCATGTCTGCAGAAGAGATCATTACGGCGAAGAGATGCGCTGGAGATCTGTCTGACAAAATCAATCCATTTTTCAAAGACAAAGCGAGCAAGGCTTCAACAAAAATTATTGGCGTCGGTAGCGTTTTTGGAACAAGCATCATTCAGAGACTAAATGGTAAAAATCCATTTACGGTTGAAGATCTTGCCGCTGTTATAAAAGATCTTACTGACAAAAGTGATGAAGATCTTGGCGGCGGCAATTTTGCTTTTGTAGAGGTTTCGAATGTCATTCTGGTTCTTGGTTTCATGGAACGTCTCAATATTCATGAAATGAGCATCATCGATGTCAATATAGCTGATGGGGCTATGCTTTACAGACCATTGTGGGATGATGACATACAGGGAAATTAAAGAGATGTTTTTTGGAGATAAGAGATTGTTTGTGAAATTCAGAATGCTGCTTCTTATTTTTGCGAGTCTGGTCTTTTGTGGGACTTGCACGGGAGAGGAGGTCTCTCTTCGCAATATTCGGCAGGTCACGTTTGCTTCGATGGGTTTTGAAAAGGCGGGCGAGGCCTATTTTTCTCCTGATGGAAGATCGATCATTTTTCAAGCGGTTCCAACCGGGGAGAAGCAGTACCAGATCTACACGATGGATTTGGAATCTCAGACTCCTTTGAGAGTTAGCACAGGAAAGGGAGCATGCACGTGCGGTTTCTACAGACCGGATGGAAAGAAGATTCTATTTGCATCTAGCCATGAGGCCCTGGAAGTGGTGGAGCCTGAGAAATCGCCAGGCAAGTATACCTGGGATTTAACTCCTTACATGAACATTTACGAGGCCGATTTAGATGGCTCTTCTTTAAAGGCATTGACAAGAGGCCCAGCATATCATGCAGAGTGCGCCTATTCGCCAGATGAGAAGCAGATTGTTTATGCGAGCAACGAGAGCGGGAGCATGAATCTCTATATCTGCGATGCTGATGGGGCAAATGTGCGCCATTTGACGCAGACAAGAGAGTGCTACAATGGAGGTCCGTTCTTCTCTCCGAAAGGCGACTGGGTTGTATTTCGGGCAGATCGGCAGGAAAAAGACAAGCTGCAGCTCTATCTCATTCGGCCCGATGGATCTGAAGAGAGGCAGTTGACATCGGATTCATACGTCAATTGGGCTCCTTTTTGGCATCCAAATGGCAAGATCATTGCTTACACAACTTCTAAACATGGGCATCACGCGTATCAGATCTATCTGATTGATATCGACACGCTGCGTCAATATCGGTTGACCTATACCAGCACCTTTGAAGGGTTGCCTAGTTTTAGTTCGGATGGAAAACGAATCGCTTGGACTTCAAAACGAGGCGGGGGAGCCCCTCAGGTATTTGTAGCCGACTTTTCACTGCCTCCAGAACTTGACTAACATCCTCTTAGAGATTCTGATTCGTATCGACAAGGAAATTACTATTGTTGGCAAGAGTCATATAAGGCGACTGCTGAGTCCTCCGCTTACCAAACGAGTAGGTGAGGGCAAAGCTGATGTTCGATGCGTAATTTTTTGCAGGAATAAGACCAGAAGACCCTCTTGGTCCCATGTAGGCGCCGTGTCCTTCGATGCTGAGATGTTTTGTTACCGGCACGGAGAATTGAGCTCCGACAGTAAAGTTGCCAGGGCGGCCAGATTCGTACATGAGTCCTCGTCTATAAGGCGTCCCTGCCCAAATCATTCCATACCCATTGCTTTTGAAATAGTGGCACCAGAAGAGGTACACTTGGCTGATTCCTCTAAACTTGAGGGGAAGCTCTTGCGACTCTCTGTGGGAGGTCCGAATTCCATATGTAGCCCAGACCCCGATCTCATTGCCGCCTGGGATCAGATAGCCTAACTGTCCACGGATCTGATCGAAACGAGGGTTGACTGCAAAAACGCCGAAGTTCTTGTTTAACGACCAGTCGTAAGCTATGCCGGCATTGATCCCTGAACAAGCGACCTGCCGCGAGGCAGCAACGGTAATGAATCCCTGCTGTTGTAGAGAGCTGGGATTAGTGAATGGGGCATAGGCTCTTCCTGCCCAGTCATAAAGACCAAAGCTACCAGCTAGCTGTGTCGAGAAGTTCTTAGGGAGAAATGCTTTGAAATTAACAGCAGTATAGCCTCCCCAATTCCCATTCCAACTTCCCTCAGGAAGGCTGCGGAAATCGTCTAGCGCCAAAGAGAGGTCGACTTCGAGAGGGCAGCTCGACTCATAAAAAAGCGGGGTCTCACAAGAAGCGGGTTTGGGATGGTCGGAAGCGGAATCAGCATAACAATCGAAGGTGAAGAGGTAAGCAAGTAGACAGTAAGATGGCAGGCGAATTTTCGTTAGCATGAGTCTCCACACGAGTTTTGCGAAATAAAAAATATAGGTTGCAAACATTTTTTTTGGTACAAATTACATTGCTTTTTGGATCTTTTTTTACAGATTTCGGAGGGGTGATGAGGAAGACGTTCTGTTTTTTTGTCGCAATGTGCTGCAACCTTTTTGGAGGGAACCAAACTTCATATGTGACAAATCCTCTTCCCGAAGACTCTCTTCCTTTTCGAATTCAGATAGAGCGCGCTCCTTTTTCCCTGCCTGTTGGACTGCAAGCATACGTGTCGGGTCTGTATGAAGATGAGTATGTTCTTTTGGGAGGTAGGACGTATGGACTGCACGGCTTTTTAGGAGATACTTTTCCTGTTGTGTCTCAAAACACAACAGTTTTTGTTCTGAACCTGACTACAGGGCAAACCGTTTCTAGATCTCTTAACGACCCCGGCTCTCACTTATCTCAGGAGCAGATCGATCAGTTGTCGGTAACCAATGCCCTGTTTTTTCAAGGCGATGGATCAAATACGCTCTACATGGTCGGGGGTTATGGTATCAATACTGCAACAGGAAAGAGAGAGACCAAGTCGGTTCTAACAGCTATCGATCTGCCTAAATTAATCAAGTGGGTTAAGAGAAAATCCAAGGCGAAAAGTGCTGCCAAGTGCCTGCGTCAAGTGTCCCATCCCGTATTGCAAGTGACAGGTGGAGTAATGTGGCAAGCCAATCCCCATCAACCTCTGCTTCTTGGCTTCGGACAGAATTTTGATGGCAATTATGTAAACACAACTTCAAATGGTAGTTATACTCACCAGGTTCGTCCCTTCCAGATCATCGATACGGGCAAAAATCTCGCGGTATATCCCTATCCTCAGCCGATTCCAAATCCTATTTACAGACGAAGAGATTTGAATATTGTTCCAGCGCTGAGAAAAGCTGGAAACTCTCTTGAGCAGTATCTCGTGGCTTTTGGGGGAGTCTTTACCCCGGGGGATGACTTTGGGGCGTGGACGATCCCTGTCGAAATTCAAGGGGATGGCTCTTCACGATCACTCAATCCGAACAATCCCAACACTTTTGCTCAAGGGATGAACAATTACGAGTGTCCAACTGTGGGGTTGTATTCTGAAAAGACGAAGGATATGTACACTCTGTTCTTTGGAGGAATTAGCTTCCTCTATTCTATCAATGGAGGTCTCTACTCTCCCGGAGGCACTTTATGCCAAGATAGCGGCTTGGGGTTCACAAACGACGTAACGGCAATAAAAATTGATAAATCAGGGAATTATCAGCAGTATTTAATGAGCGCCACCTATCCATCTATTCCAACGACATTTGGAAGCTGCCCAGCTCCTACTTTTCCCATCACCTGCTCAAATGTAGTGACGCAAAGCTCCCCTGTGCTTCTATTCGGCGCTTCAGCTTTTTTCCTTCCTCTTCCCGGCCTACCTTTCTATCCAAATTCTGTAATTGCGCTGGATAAATTGGGATCGAAACCGATCCTTTTGGGATACATTGTTGGAGGGATCGCGAGTTCCGCTGCAGAAACATGCAGCGAAACAGGGAACGTCGATACTCAGCCCTCTAACTATATTTTCTCTGTGACCCTTATTCCCCAAAAATAAATAGAAGGATCCTATGTTCAGGCTGATCATTGCGCTCATTTTGGTTGCGTCAAACTGTTTTGGTTTAAGTGTGGGTAGCACGCCAACTAGTGTAATTCGAGCGGATGGCCCCTCGAGGCTAGATCGACCAGAAGCGGTGGCATTTACACCTTCAGGAGACTACGTCGCGGTTGCCAACGCACTCGCAGACACAATTACTTTTTATAGGCGTATTGGTGAGGAGGGAGCAGTTTATGAAACAACTCCCGCCTTTACTATTGAAGGGCCAGAGTCTCAGCTGAATTATCCTCATGATCTCAGCTTCTCTCCTGATGGAACTCACCTTGCTGTAGCAAATAGGCACGGCAATGCAATTACGATCCATAAAAGAGACCTCGCTACAAATCGCTATGATTCAGTTCCTATTGCAGCAATTGGAGGAAAGCGCTCCAGAATTGGCCATCCCGACGCGGTTCGGTATTCTCCTGTTGAGAAGATCATTGCAGTAGCAAATATGCATTCGAATACGCTGACCTTCTACTCCTATCAAGGGGATCGATATGAGAGACAGCCTTACCAGATGATTCGGAACTCGATTTTAAAAATTCCGGATGGTTTGGACTTTTCAAGAGATGGCAAACTGCTTGCAGTGACCTCTCACGATGCGCACTGCGTGGTCATTTATCAGAGGAAGAGCAGTTCACATGGAGTGTATTCAGATAGGCCAATACAAATTTTGCATGGAAAAGAGACGCGCTTTTGCTATCCCCACTCGCTCTCTTTTAACCCGCTGGATGACTCTCTAGCAGTATCCTGCTCGCAAGGCCGAAAGAACGTGCACATCTTTACGAGAGAGCCAGAGGGCTCGATGCTCCCTTATGCAAACGCTCCAGAGCTAAGTTTGGAAATTATCGAGATGTACGATGAGTCGACGATAGCTCTGCTAGAGCAGCTATCACAAGAAGGGGGTGTGAAGGGGATCACCTTTACGCCGGATGGAAGGAGCCTGGCAATCACGCAGAATCTATGCCAGGATTCTCTACGCCTGCCATATCCTGTGGGTGTGATGGCAATCTACCCAGTGGAAATGGAATGAGCTAGAATTCAACATAATTAAAATTTTTAATACCCCAAGATAAATTTCGTTCGGATGTATAATTGACCCTTCTAAAAGGAGAAGGGTATGAGTGCTTCTGGAGTCCGAACTGCAGATAGACCTGCTGAGCTGCCGAACCTGCTGCCACGTGCCTATTCGGTGGATGATTTTGTTGAGGACACAGCAGCTTTCTGCTTTCAGCTCGCATCCTACTTCACAGATCCTGCGTGCAGAAGCCATGAGCTCTATCGTCGAATCGACGTAGTAGATGCTCTCAATCCCGCGGCAGATGCGCTAGTTAATCTCGCAAGAAAAGTTGTTCTTTTTGTGGGGGTGCTCCTCTGCGCTTCTCTGGCGGTATTCACTACTCTACCTGGAATTGGTCTTAGGCTTTTTGGATCCTGGATTCAAAAAAGTCCCTTTATCTATGTTCAGGGGGAGCTAGATTCTAAGATCCTTCCTCAAGATCGCATCTTTTCTCTTCTCTCATGGAACATCTGCTGTGTAGGTGGGGGCTACTCGATCTCAGATGGAGGTGTAGAGCACTGGTCTTTCAGAATAGATGAGATTATCGATAAAATTGTCGCGAGAGATGCGGACGTGAATTGTCTGTATGAGACGTTTGATTTTAGCTCTGCAACTTACATCACCGAAAAGCTGAAGGAGAGAGGATACAACCACTTCTACTTCAATATTGGACCTAAGGCTGTTGGCGTCTCATCGGGGATTCTTATCGCTAGCAAGTACCGCCTCAGCAGCCCTGAATTCACTCAATTTCCTCAAGAGACTCTGGTGGGGAGAACGAAGAACGCCGCAAAAGGGGTCTTCTCTTTCGATGTCGAAAGCCAAGGGAAGAGTTTTGCAAAAATCCATGCGACCCATCTTCAACACTCCGAAGCGCCCTCATTTCCCACAGATGAAGAAGTTAAAGGCCGCCTAGCGCAGATGCTCATTGTTAAAGCTAAAGCGGAGGCTGTGCGCGATAGGTGCGTAGTTGCGACTGGAGATCTAAATTTAAATGATGAAGAGTATGCCCGTTCTTCTTGGGCTAGCGACTTCGTAAAACCTGTTCGTGTCTCTGACAAAAAAACATGGGGAGGAGACAAGTTCTGCGCTGAGCTAATGGGAAAACAGGTCTCAGGTCCTTTGAACTTGGATCATACGATTATCTGTGACAATGAGTGGGCGCAGGATGCTGCGCGTTCCGGAGTACTTCTCTTCAATGCCTCACTTGTTGAAACTGGCTACGATCCAGAGGTCTTCAAAAAGGGAGTCCTTTCCGACCATGAAGGCCTATTCACCACAATCCGCGTGTAATATCAATTCTTACTACTGATAGCTAGTGGGGTCCTGCAGAGGACCCCACTTAGCGTCTACTTTGATCCAGCTATCGGGGATGAGGTCTTTGGTGGAGAGGTGGCTGCCTGGTCTGAGCCACTGGGCGGGGGCGATGACGATCTTGTCGGGATTCTGGTTGAGCCAGGCACCCCACCAGCCGAAGGTGGAGTTTGTGATGATGTTGTGCTTACATAAGCTGAGCAGGAAGAGGTCGATGTAGTGGGGCTCGTTTTCGATGTACACAACGCGCGCCTTTAGCTCTTCTGGCGTGTTCTCTTTTGCGAACTCTTTGTTGTTACTAAAGATAATAAATAGCGCCTCTTCTGGGAAGAGACTCATCGCTTTTGTGAGATAGTCCTTTCCGTATTGGATGAACATTCCACCATGACGATCTTCGTAATACACGCGGAGCTGGACACCAACGGTGTGAGGGTGTTCTAAGAGCCACTTGTACTTTGCCTCAATGTAGTTTAAGTCATCGGGATGGGGTGCGAAGAGGTCTAGCAGGCGCGCGCGCTGGTGAGCGAAGTACTTCTCTGTTTGAAAATACCCGTGAATCTTCATGTTGGGTTGAAATAAGATCGGCTCGTAGCCAAATGTGCGCTGATGCCACGAGGCGGTGGCGCGTCTGGGTGGAGGATTAAGGTTACATCTAAAGAAGATGTGAGCCAGATTTAAGGGGAGGTTCTCCCACTGGTAGGCGTATTTGAGCTTGAGCTCTGGAAAATAGGCGTCGGCGCCATTATCCCAGGCCACGGCGCAGGCGGTGGCCACGATAAACATGTTGTTTCCAAGCTGTCCTCTGAGTTCGGCCTCCACGAAGGGCTTAGCTTCTGCTGAAGCTAGGTATCCTGCAAGAAATAGAACAAAAAGCCTTCCAAACATCACTTCATTTTATAAAAAGCTTCAACGACGCGATCGATCGACTCTCGGTGGGCTGAGTAGGGCCTTGGACAGTGGCAATCGATATATTTGGAGATATCGAGGTTCTTGAAATCCATATTCCAGTGTATGCGATCGAGCCTTGGACCAACTCCATGATTTAAGCAGAGGATCTTTCCTCCGGTTGTTTCCCATTTTCTTGCTTGGGCGTAGATCATGAGCTCATCGGTGTACCAGCCTAGTTTTGCTCGCGCCAAAAGACGAATCATATCGCCAATCTGGTCGTAAGTTGAAATTCCAAAGATAGAACCAAAGACGCGGCCTTTTCCTGCGAGATAGCACATGGGGTATTTACCTCCGTGCGCATAGCCTGGGGCCTTGTTTCTGTAGACCAGGAAGGTATCATCAGGGCATGAGGCAGCCCCTTCGACAAAATAGGTCTTAGAAAGGGGAAGCATGTCGATATCGGAGATGATACAGCCATCATCGGGAAAGAGGGCGGGAAGAAGCAGACGCACCACTTGCGCCTGAAGCGCCTCTGATACTCCAGGAATGGGATCGAAGCGGATGACATCGCCAATTGAGGTGTCGATCGGGCAGCCTTCATATGCGATGAGCGCAAGGGTTGGCGTAAAGCCCATCTTCTTCCACATCGGGGCCACAACCGGCCAGAATTCGATATAGTCGGGGTTATTATTTGTGGCTAGGATGACCCTCTTGATTTCAAGAGCATTCAAAGGAAGAGCAAGAAGGGTTAGAAGAAATAAAATCGCACGCATAGTTTTTTCTCTTACACGGGTTAGTACTGTACAAAAGCTCGATCGACGACGAAAAGTGTGTCGCGTCTTGCATAACTTTTTAACGGAACAACTTTAGTCAGATCTGGAATATCTGTAAGTTTTAATTTATGCAGGATGAGCGAAAGAGCTGTCTGATCGGATCTAGCCGAAAAGAAGCCGTGTTTGTCTTGAGCTGCACGATAGAATAGATCGACAACTTCTCTTCCCTGCGGTGTTGTGAGATCAACCCCAATAAATCCCGATTGACACGAGAGGAGGTGGTAGGTCTCCTCGAGTGTGAATCCAAAATGAGCGGCCGTGTCCGCGTTGCAATAGGGACCCACCTGGTGGAAGTTTCCAATTGTAAAGTACCCTTTCTCTTGGATCATCTTGAAGATGAGATTCAAGCTTACGACAGGAAAGATAGAGGAGTCTAACCACAACACTCGTTTATATCCCAACCGCTGCGCCTCTTTGAAACAGCAGGCCTTGAATGCATGCGGCACGTGCGCTAGAACAAGAGAGCCGCCGGCAAGATCGGGCCAGCCGCCGAAATGATAGAGAATATGACCCTTGAAATCGGACCTCTCTACAATTTGGATCAAGCGTCTTAATCCATCTGGGTAGTGCATATTAAATGACGCGTAGAGAACCAGGCAGTTCTCTCGCTCTTCAATCTTCGAATTAACAGCAATGAGTCCTGATAGAGGCTTCTCATGCAGTGCCTCTCCAATAATCTTGAAGCTCCTCTGCCTCTGTTCAGTATCTTTCAGTCTTTCGAGCCCCTCTCTTTCTCCGTGAGAGAGATACTCTTGAATCAGATAGTAGTCTTGAAGAGTGGGACGGCGAATATCCTTAATCTGTTTATAGACTTCATCGGATGAGTGGAATGAGAAACAGAGAGAAGCGAGCAGAAGAAGAACGATCCTAGCTTTCATAACATCTCAAAAAAGCCAGGATTGTGTGTTAACTATGCAAAATTTTCCATTGAAAAATGGAGCTTAGTCACTTGTTGGCGAGCCTCTTTAACGCTTTTTTATTGTTCTCAATAACTTTTTTTGCAAGTGAGTTGAATTCTTTATCAGAGATCTCGGCTTCTTTTGGCTTTTTTTTTGCTTTTAGAGCAGGTCCTTTGCGCTTCTTAATTTCCATTGGATGACTCCTGAAAAATATCAGTATCTCCGTATACCAGAAAGATTAATTTTCGCAACAAATAGAGATCAGAAGATAGGGTCGTGATTGTTGATCAAAGAATTTAGTTTAATTGCATTAATTTTGCTCGAAAATGAGAATGTCTCTTTTAATTACAACGGAGATGTTTATGAGACGGAGTTTTTTAGCTTTTACAATCCTACCTTTGGTGCTTCTATGTGGGTGCGCAAGTTATGAGGCAGCGCCGCTGAGCAGTCTCTCTTCGCAGATCATCCGTACGCAGGCGCCTGAAGCGAGTAGCGACCTGCTTATCACGGCTAAAACGCTTACAAAAGCGGAGTGCAAGCAGTATTTCGATAGAGATGTGATTAAGAAGGGATACCAGCCGGTTCAACTCTATATCCAGAACGACTCGGATAAGAGCTTCTCATTTTCGCCAGACAGAGTCGGTCTTACATGTGCAAGATCTGAAGAGGTAGCTAGAAAGGTACACACTTCGACTTTGGGAAGAGCAGCTGGATATGGTGCTGCCGCACTATTCTTATGGCCAATGGCGATCCCTGCAGTGGTTGACGGGATCAAGTCCTCTCAAGCCAACGAAGCGCTCGACCGCGACTTCTCTGCAAAGACCGCGATGGATCAGACGATCCAGCCGCATGCTCATTTTAACAAGGTCCTCTTCATCCCTGCAAATGAGTACAAGTCGACCTTCGATCTGGTACTAATCGATCTGAAGTCTGGCGACGCGAAAACTTTCACAGTTAACGCTAACTAAACTACTTCCCTGCTTCTAGCGCAGCCTTGCGCTAGAAGCCCCTTCTAAAGGATGTCGTCCATTAATACTTAAAAATTCTGCGGTCAGAAAGCGTAACGCAAAGACGCCAAGTCGCGAAGACGCAAAAGATTTATATTTTCTGAAAAATCCTCCGCGTCTTCGCGACTTGGCGTCTTTGCGTTGTCCAAAATCTGTTTTCAGAATGTTTTTTTGAGTTTTATGCGAACCCAGATAGTTCCTGCGAGGATAGTGGCTGCAAAGGCGATATTGAAGTCGATCATGCTATGAAAAGCAGATAGAAAGGATGTTTGTGTCTCTACAGAATGAAAGACAGCGGTGCTTGTTGCAAGAAGGATGGAGCCCACAATATTCCAAATAGTTGCAATTGTGCCCAGAGCTGCGCCGATTTTATGCGTTGCAATGACTTGATTAACCGATGTAATCATTGCGGCGTTGCTTAAACCCCAGTTAACTCCCAGTAGAAAAAAGGGAAGAATCAAGAAGGGAATAGGAGTGTCGAGCTGGATCACTCGATGCAGAGCCACTGCTAAAAAAGCCGCTACTACTGAAATAAAAAGCAGGTTGGCAACACCTAAACGCTTGAGCAATCGATCAAAGATAAAAGAAATAAGAGCTTGAGCTGCGGGAATAACAGCGATGAGAACGCCTATGAAGAAGGGAGATAGTCCACGCAGGGTGCGCAAATAGAGAGGATCGAAAAACATAAACACAGTAGAAACTACCCCAGCTAGCGCGCAACTAAGAGCTGCAAGAGTGATGAGATTCTCTTTGAAGATATGTAGATCGAGAAGGGGGTACTTGCGAAACTCATCGAGGATGATTAGGGCGATGAGAGCGCCTATTCCTGTTACAAGAAAGACCCATGCAGAGATCGAAGTCCATTTTGTTTCCGCTCCTTCAATAATACCGAACATCAGGGCACCAAGGCCAAAAACTAGAGAAATTGTGCCCCACCAGTCGATCTTTACTGAAAGCTTCTCATGAGAATGATCTTTTAAACTGAAAGAGCAGGCGATGAGCCCGGCTGCGATTAATGGAAGGTTAATCCAGAATACCCATCTCCACCCCAGAAGACCGATCAAAATTCCTCCGAGAAAGGGGCCGATCATAAGCCCAAAGCCTGTAACTCCACCGTAAATGCTAATTGCTCTTACTCGCTCTCTTTCGGGAAATACACTTGAAAGTAGAGCTGCAGATGCGATAAAAACCGTTGAAGCACCTAGAGCCTGCAATCCACGAAAAAAGACCAGCGTTTCCACGGTCGTGCTTAAGCCTGCACCCAAGGCTGCTATGCCAAAAATCACAACGCCAAAATAAAACACTCTTTTTCGGCCCCATAGATCGGCAAATTTTCCTATGGTGATCATCGTCATGCTTAAGATGATTGTGAAGATATTTGCTATCCACTGCAGCTGTAATATATTCGCGCCCAATGCTGTTTGAATGAATGGCAGTGCAGTATTGACGATTGTGGCATCGAGGAAAGCCGTAAATGCGAGCAGGGAGACTCCAAGAAGAGCCCACCATTTATAACGAAACTGATCTTGCTTGATCATCATTGACCCTCTTTTATTTTAGGGATAGGATAAGAACCCATTCGTGTCAAGGAAACCGGGTTTTTGCATATGGATAGATGGGGAGTAGTTGTTGGGTGCGACAAAGAGCAGGAGTGGATGCTGCCCTGGTGGTGGGAGCACTACTCGGCGCACAATAAGTATCCTGTTGCATTTGCGGATTTTGGGATGTCGGAGGAGGCGCTAGCTTGGTGCCGGGAGAGGGGAGAGTGTCTGGTGTTGCCGGCTCATGCTAGAAGTGAGAGGGTTGAGCAGTCGAAGAGAGAGGTTTGGGAGAGCTGCTACGGGACCTGGATCTGGAAGTGCAGGGGCGCCTGGTTTAAGAAGCCTCTTGCCCTTCTGAGCTCTCCGTTTTCCAGAGGCCTCTGGATCGATCTCGACTGTCAGATTAACGGCTCAGTAGATCCGATTTTTCATGCTTTGACGGACGATGCGGAGATTGGCCTTGCGAGGGAGCCGTATCTCTTGCAAAGCTACGAAGAGGTGAAGGGGATACTCCTTCCAGAAGAAGTTAGCTACAACGCAGGGGTGGTTCTTTTCAAGCAGGGGGCAAGGATTCTTCAAGAGTGGGCAAAAGAGGCGATAGAGAGGGGTGGAGAGTATCCCACCGATCAGCATGCGCTCTCTAGAGTTATTTACCTAAGCCAACCCGCCCTAATTGAGCTGCCTCAAGTCTACAACTGGCTGAGGATTTTTGGGCCCAATTCTGAGGCCCTTATCTACCATTTTACGGGCGGCAAAGGGAAGGCTGAGATCAAGGCTTTAGCCCTCAAATCTCTCTGATTTATAACGATCTAATTATCATATACTTACGATTTTAACATAATGTAAATTAAAAATTGAATTTTAATATAATGTTATTGTACAATTGCTCTTGTAACTAATTTTTTTTAATAATAAAAAGGAGAAGAGGTAATTATGGCAGGCATAGCTCGATATATTGGTTCAGATGTTACTAATGATGGTGTTGCAATTGATAACTACACAAGGGGCACTATTGCTATAGAACACGTATGTGTTCAATCCAATGAGGTGCTAAAAGCACTCTGGCTCGGTAGAAGTGAAGAAGCGCTTAATCTATTTAATAAGACGATCTCTCCATATATTAAACCAGAGATCACAGACTCCTATTTCAATGGCTCTTTTGTTGCATATTTGGAAAAGGAGGAGGTCAACAAGGTTCTTCACGACACCCTCACCTCAAAAACCATGAACATGCTGACTAAAGCGAAGGTGATCCGCGATCTTTGTTTCCGATTCTTTCCTGGTTTTAAGTGCATAGTTGATCTAAATGCAAGGCCGCCAGTTGCGGCTCCAAAGAGAGCAGCTCCTAAAGCTCCTGCACAAGCTCCTACGCAAGCTCCGGCAAAAGTTGCTCCTAAAGTCGAGTCGGGTCTTGGTCTTGAGCCGCGAAGAGTGAAGGTTACAACAGTTGATGCAGCTCCAAAAGCTCCAGCTAAGGTGACATTCGCGCCGATTGCACCAAAACGAAGCGAGACCACCTTTAAATTCGATCTTTCAGAATTTAAGGAGTTCAAGGAGACGAAAGAAGCTCCAAAAGCAGCTGCAGCCGGTACAGGAAAGCCTGTTCCAGCTCCTGTTTCTCTTGCGCAAGAGATGGGTTATTTATCTTTAGATGGCGATGGAGTGGATGCTGATCCAACTTTTAATTTTCCAGTAGATGTTGATGCAGAGTTTGATAACAGTCGGGCAGCAGCGATGATGCCAGCGCAACTCTCTCGCTTGAGCTCAGATGAAGAGCTTGCTAAGGTTCTTGCTCTCTCAATGCAACAGCAGTAGTTATCTATCTAAGGTTAGGTAGCGCTAAAGCCCATGCCCTAAAGCATGGGCTTTTTTATTCCACAGGCACGACTGCAGGGATGGGCCAAGAGGTCACATCCGTTAAGATGTCGATCGTCTCGGGTTTGGGCGCGTAGGCACGGGGAATGAGATAGAAGGGCCCTGGGGGCGAGGGGAGCCAGTTGGACTCCTTCTCCTTCCCGGGGCTTGTATTCTGGATGTAGATAGTGAAAGAGCCGTCTGCATTCTTTTTGAGATCGTGGGTGTCGCTTCCCAGCATATAGCGGTTAATGGGGTTGGGAGTGGTGTAGTTGCTTGCTGCATCATACATCGTAAGCGACCAGAATCCGGGCTCGTAGTAGGGGAGCCCCTCTTTGAAGGTCATCGTGTACTGTTTAGCGCCCGTTAGAGGGCTCTCGTTCTTATCCATCGTGTAGATCCAGTAGACCGACTCGTAGGGGGTATTGGCAGTAAGGCCGATGCGCGCGATGATGGCCCTTGTCTTGTAGTCGGTGCCCGGGTTGCCGATGGTGGGAGCGGGGATAAGCGCGCCTTGATATGACACTCCAACGGGAAGGGTCTCTAGAATGGAGCCTATCTTTGCAGCGGCCTCTTTCATAGCTTCAAGAACCTTGGGTCCCACTTTCGTGCGGTCCCAGCGTCTTCCAAGTTGAATTCCAAGTGGCTCAAACATGGGTAGAAGAGCTGTGATCTGATCTTTTGGCGGCGGGTTCTCATTCATCGCATCACTAAGAATCTCCCAGAATTGGAGGGGGTCTTTGTACGCGAGAGCGCTCACAGGAAGGTCGGGATTGATTGGCTCCGGAGCTAGGTAGTTGTGTTTAAATGGAGGCGGTGGAGAGCTCCCTTTAAACTGGGCGAGGCCCATGGTTTTTATCGCCAAGAGGGTCCTTTTTGCACCGGGAAGATCGACCTTTCCATCTGTGTAGATGTGTACGCGAGGCTGAAGCAGTACCCACGGCGTTGGGCAGTCGATGCGTTTTAACCCTGTGGGGAGGAGTCCCTTCCAATTGGGGCCAACAAGAACGAATTTACCACCCTTGTAACCGGTGGCTCTGCCTCCTACGTAGGCGAAGGCGTTCGTCCACATGTCGACGATCTCCACCATGTAGTAGCGGTTATTCGAGTTGGGCACTTCGAGCACGATTGGCTCGCGGCTCAGATCCATGAACCCAAACCCGTAGATCACATTCACATTGGGAGTGACATAACCAGCCTCTTTTGAGAGAGTCGGAGTCGAAATGTCCTGCATACGCCAGATCGAATTTGGCTCCGCCTTAGCATGGGGGCCTACTGCATCGTTGTGGCGAAGCGCATACATCGTGACAAGAGGAGAGCCCCAGCTTGCAGCTTGGAGCGCAAGAGAGTAGCTCCACTCTTCAATGGATTCGATTTGCGGTGATGGAGATTTTATATCCGCATGTAAGGGCAGCAGACAACATAAAGCAGCGACTGTGAGCAGTTTCATCTTTTTTTCAATGCCTCTTTTTGCTAACAGATATACACAAACAACATGAAGAATCGGTTTTTGACCGCGTCGGCTATGCCTCATATTTTTCGTTCTCACTCGCGCCTTGCCTCTAGGCAATGGTCACTCACTCCGAACAAAAAATCTGAGACGCCTCCTTGTCAAACTCCCAATTTTTCAAGTTGTTTGTGTATAGCACAAAACCATTTTTATTCCAGAAGTGCATGAATCGAAAGTTTCTGTTTGTATGTACGCTCGCTGCAGGATCTCTTTCTCTGCATGCAGATGAGGAAGCGACAAAATATGTCACATTTCCTGAGAAGGTAGCTCCTTGGTTCACAGGGCCGCTTATCTCGACGTCGGGATATACAACACCAGCGGGCCACGTTAACGTAGAGCCCTACCTCTACTACACGGTCTATCCAGGCAGGTATGACAACCACTGGAAAGCGAGATCGCTGCCCAACTTCTACTCGACCACGCTGCAGGTGCAGATCGCTGTGGGTGTGGCAAAAAATATTAGTTTTCAGATCTATCCCCAGGCCTTTCATAATGAGACAGAGGGAAGGCATGATACGAATGTAGGGGATCTGCCGATTGCGCTTAACTTTCAGCTCTATCGCCCTCCGGAAGGCAGCCTCTGGCCGTCTGCTAAGCTCGCTTTAAGAGCGAGCGTCCCTTTTGGAAAGTATCAGCACCTTAATCCTCATCTAAAAAAGACAGATGCAAATGGAGCGGGCTCTTGGTTTCCGGGGGTTGGACTCACCTTTGCAAAGATCTGGAATACCTCTGGCATCCACTTCCTCGAATCGCGTCTTTCACTTAACTACCTAATCGGCACTGCGGTTCATGTGAAGGGGATAAATACTTACGGGGGTGCGCGAAACACTCGAGGATTTGTCTATCCGGGCAATATCTTCACAGCCGACTACTCGGTTCAGTATAATTTCACCCAGAGATGGGCCTTTGCGTGTGATCTCTTCTATGCACACACTAACAAGAATCGCTTCTCAGGAAGGGTAGGTAGCTCTCATGGAGTCCCAGCGCAAATGCGTGCTCCATCTAATGAGCAGTGGAGTTTAGCTCCAGCTATCGAATATAACTGGAGCCAAAATCTGGGAATTATCGTAGGTCCCTGGTTCTCTTTCGCAGGGAGAAATTCCGCTGAGTTCATCTCGGGCGTTGCGGCCCTTAATGCCTTTTTTTAATAACCAGCACCCACTTCTGCAGCGACTTTACCGACAGCCTTATCTGGGCTCATCTTGTTATTGTCAGCGTAGCTCATTGCTTTCAGCTTCTGATCTTGAGTAAAGTCGTTGAAGACTTTATAAACAGCTGTGCTGAGCTCTGCGCCGAATGTGTAGATGTTATCTTCGGTATTTTCTTTCTGGCAGCGCTGGTCGGTCTTTCCATCGGCTCTACATTTTTTATAATCCACAGGCTTGCTCTGCCATGCGCATAAGAGAGGCAGGCTTCCTGCCATGCAGAGGAGCGCTATTTTCGAAAAATTTCTAGTTTTCATAAAGTTACCTTTGTTGACTCTCTCAAAGAGAGTTTCTAATCTGGACGCATACCACCAAAAATCTTTTTTCACAAAAATGAAAAATATTCTTGCATGAATTCGACAAAGTTCTTACACCACTGTTAGTAGATACGGAAAATATCTGAAAGTCAGTTGTCAATTTTTTAGGAACCTAAAGTAGAAAGAGGATGTATGGCAAAAAAGAAGAAAGCAGCAAAGAAGAGAGCACCTGCTAAGAGAAAGACAGTTGCTAGAAAGAGAGCTGCACCAAAGAAGAAATCGAGTGGAAAGAGAAAGTCTGGCTTAACACAGACAACTTATTCTCTATCACCAGAACTAGCATCAATTGTTGGTGGAAAGAGCATGACTCGTCCACAAGTAGTAAAAAAGCTTTGGGTTTACATCAAAGCAAAAAAACTACAAGACGCAAAGAACAGACGCATGATCTGTCCTGATAGCAAGCTCGCTGAAGTCATCGGCAGCAGACCAGTGGACATGCTAAAGTTGGCAGGCCTACTCAGCAAGCACATCAAGTAGTCTTAGCTGACCCTAGTCTTGTTATAAAAATAGAGCCAAGGTGGCGACACCTTGGCTCTATCTGTTTTAATAAGAAGATTTGTTAAATTAATTCGAAAATATGATATAATTTAATGAAAAACATTATTTTATATGTCTATTTATTTTGTTCATTCTTCAGTTGATATTTCAAATATAATTGCTGAATATGCAGGCGATTATGTGATGCCTGATCTGGATAAGACCTCTCTGAGATATGAGTTGAGGGCGCGCTATAACATGCCCACTGATATCGATCTTTATAGACTTTTGAGCGGTAAACACGATGAGCTGAAGAGGCTCATACGAAGGGTCTTTTTAGAAGAGGATGCCGGAGTCTGCACTCTGATAGAAAAAGAGAGTTCAAAAGAGTGCCGTGCAAGGGTGACTCGGTTTATTGAGATGTGGGGCAAGCACACCTACACAGTCTGGCTCGATTCTTCGCCTGCACCTAAAGTGCTTGGAACGATGAAGATCAACTTCTATTGGAAGCGCGCAGATGGAGAGCTCTGGGCTCCTTCTCTTGGTACAAATCAGGGAGTCTGCCCAGGCTCTTATATTGATGATTATGGAAAGAATTCTAACGGTCTTGTTTTTGTCGACGATCTAAGTGGCGATGGTGCAGTTGAAGGCGGGACTGGATTTCGGGGGGCTGGCTCGAGTTTAATGATGATCGCATCTCGGGTGAGTTGGGAGCGTAACTACTCTGGCTTTGTGATGCTCTATTCTGGCCTTCAATCACAGGGATTCTACAGAAAGCTCGGCTTTACGCGGGGAAGCAAGAAGATTGATAGCAAGATCGATGCAGAAGTTGCACTCGCCAAACGAGAGAGACGCGCTCCCGATACAGGGAAATTCTGCGGTCACATGCACCTCGACAAAGCAGCACGGCTCCTACACCACACCCTCCTCTTTAAAAAAGAAGAGTCCAAAACCTCTTAATATCTTCTCCTAATAATTTACAATTTTTGATTGAGCTTTGTAAAAGGCCCAGAATAGACATGTCGGATGGTGTGCGCTCTGCCACACCTCCCGCGACCACCTTGCGCTTCACCTCGCTTTGCCAAACCGTGTGCTCGAAAACAGAGTGGGCCATTGCCCTACCCTGTACGCCTGACCGGCTTTTCTGTGCTACGGTTTTGCTGTGCGATCTGAGCGATTGGCTGCTCAAGGCGCTTATCCCACTTCCTTCGTCGTGGGTCCCTTTCGCGTCCAGTCGCAGGGCTAGGCAAAGGGTTTGAAGAGAAAGGTCTTCAGTCTCTCTATCTACCACTGCGACTGGACGCGAAAGGGACCCGCACCGACAGGGGTGGGATGAGCGCCTCGAGCAGCCGACCGATGCATATCGCACAGCAAAATTGCACCCGCAGGAGAGCGCGGCGAGCGCGCCAACGGGGTAGTACTCTGTACACCCCTTCTCCGAGGACGCGATTTGGCAAAGCGAGATGCAGCGCAAGAGGGTCGCAGGGAGGCCCCG
>JACPOL010000002.1 GCA_016185065.1 Chlamydiales bacterium | reverse complement strand
CAGCATTCAATCTGAACCAAGATCAAATTCTCAAAAAAAATTTAATCTGTAAAAAAACTCTTATTCTTTGACAGGCTTAGAGCAGTTAAAACTGCTCTATTTTGCACAAGCTTCTTTTGCTTGCACGTCACTTCTACTCTATTGTCAAAACATCTTGTGCGGCTCTAACAGACCACATTCTTCCCCTAAAAAGCCTACGCTTTTCGAAAGGAACCAACACGATACAAAAAACCCCTCCTTTTCCGCAAATTAAACTTTTCTTTTAGTTTTATTTTTTGCCCTCTCCTCCTTTATGATTTTCGCCGGATTATCTTAATGGAGCTATTATGACAGTAAAAACAGTCGAGCCGAACCTGCTGACCAGGAGACTATCTAAAAACTTAATTGAAGAGGTTCTGGGCTACCTCGATCATTGGGATGTAAAGGTTGCAACCACATGCAAAGCGTTCTCCTATCTAAATTGCATGGAACTCATGAAGAAGTGGCAACGCGCAGACCTCTCTCTACTCTCGCGCTCGCTCGTGCATCTTTCCCAAGAGCCTACTGAAAGGGCGAAAAGAGCCTGCCAGCTCCTCGCTTTAAATGGGGGAAACTTAACCAGCCTTAACATGAATGACTCTTCTCTAGAGGGAGGAGCATCGTATCTCCTCTTTCGTGAGAACGCATTTCCTAGACTTACACATGTAAGAGTTGAAAAGAGGACAACCTCTGTTGCCGAACATATTAGTTCAAAGAGCTGCCCCAAATTAACTTCATTAACCGTCGCTGACAAGGACTGTTCATCAACTGGTATCGCACGCACCCTCAACAGGGTGCCCACTCTGCAGAAATTAGAGCTCCCTTCTGTCAAGTTTAATGCGAAAGCTTGCGCTAGGACAATGAATGCCCATCCCGCATTAAATGCCGTCCATCTAGTGGTAGATAACGACCAGGAAATCGAAGATGCGCTCTCTATTGCTCCACTTGCAGGAGTCAGAACGACAACTGTAGGAGCTACCGGAGTCGGAATTGAGAAACTAGCGAAAGCGGCCACTCGCAGTTTAAGAGAGCTTACACTAAATGCTTGTTGCCAAATCTCCTCCGCAGAAGGACCTATTTCCACCCTTAAGCTCACTAGCTTTGCTGTACAGTGCTGCTCTCCGTGGATAAGGTTCGTCGACAGATGCGTTTGTCAAAAAGTGCCTATTCAGGGAAAAGAACAGCTAGGAAATGGCAGATTTTTCTCATCTTTTTTCCCCACTGCAGTCACCCTTCACTCTGTTGCATTCTCCGGTCTAAAAGATCCTGCTCTTGGTCCGGGACTAGAAGCCCTTCACACTCTGCCCCTTCTTACAAGGCTTACCATCTCGGAGTGCAGTGTGTCAGCAAAAGCTCTGCAAGCGCTCGGACGTTGCACGCAACTTAACTCCCTTAAATTTACCGATAATGTTTCAAAGTGCAGTCCGAAGGAGATCAAGGAGATCCGCGAGATGCTCGCGTCAAATTTACAAAACTGCAATGCTCTTGAGGAGCTGGAGATCTATGACCGTCCAGGCTTCTCTTTTCTCTCTTATAATTTCTGCATAGACGAGTGGATCGCAGAAGTCGCATCTCATTTAAAGCGTCTCAAACTCCTCATCGTAGGAGAGCGCCTAACGGCAGACTTAGAACAGATAAGGCAGCGCGTAGCAGAGAAAGCCCAAAGAACCAACATCACCATCCGAAGGAGCTTGTAACAATGACTGTTCAGCAGAAGCCAAATTTAATGATTGATAAACTTCAGCCAGCTCTGGTTGCTCAAGTACTAAGCTGGGGCTTCTTATCAAAGAATGATCTAAGAATTGCGAGAACATGCAAAGTTTTTTCTCAGGTGCGGCTATTTGAAATCACGGCTAGAAGATGTGAGGTTGCAGTTCCTGGATGCATTAAGTCTAGAAACTGCGCTAATCTAACCTCTGTACGAGTTCTTGATAGAAACTGGCAAGAGGCCTCTATCATGCAACTGCTTCAGAGTGTTAAAACACTCAGAAAGCTGGAGCTTCCTGCAGGGAGCTCTTTTTCTGAGGCTCTTGCACGTAAAATGAGCGAGCACCCTGCGCTCAGAGCTGTAGATGTCACAGTTCTTGATGACAAACAACTAGAACAGGCCGCTTCCATTAAGCCACTGACAAGACTCTCCATCCAATCCAAGATCACAGATGTGGGGTTTGCACATCTTTCGAAAGCTCAAAACTTAGTCGAGCTCAGATTAAATGCCTGCGGCCAAATCTCTTCACCTCATCCCTTGAGAAGTCTTGGCCTCGCCAGATTGGTTATCGGCCAATGCCCTAAAGATCCAGCCTCCCTTGCACAAGACTGCCGCTATTGTGGTTTTACAGGAACTCCTCTAGTGCCACAACTTCTCGATGATGCTTTCTTTTCCTACTTATTCACCAACGCAACAACTCTCCATACGGTCGACCTCTCTAACGTTAAGAATCCTTCGCTTGGCGAAGGATTGCTCCCTCTGGGCTCGCTGCCTCTACTTAGAACGTTGAACATCGATCGTTGTCTCGTGGCGCTGGAGGCGATAGAAGCGATTGGCCGCTGCACACAGATCCAAACCCTCCGATTTACGCAAAATGGATCCGACCATCGGCTAAGGAAGAAAAAAGAGGAGATAGCTGCAGCCTCAGGAGCCGGTAGCGCCTCTGAACCTAGAGCAACCAGATCAGCTGAAGAGAGTCGGGTCACTGAAGCCCATGTTTTAAAAGCATTTGCGCAGTGCGCTTCTCTTGTAGAGCTTGAGCTGCATAGCCTGCCCGCTGCCTTCCTCAACCAGATACAATTCCAGCTAGCTTCTATCCAAAAGCTAGCTTCCAGTCTGCCGAAACTCAATAAGCTGATCATCTCTACAAAAGAGCCTCAGGACTCCTTTAAAAAGAGCCTTGCCCACCTTAAAGTGGTCTCCATAGATGTAAGCGTCGCAGCCGAAACCTTCCAAAAACGCTAGGAGGAAAAAGAGTGACAGTTCGACCGGTTAGTAGAGCAGAGAGTTCTGCCCCCTCGCAACCAAACTTAATGCTTGAGAAATTGCCTACGGTTCTTGTCAAAAGAACTCTAGGCTATCTATCTGTTCTCGATCTTAAAGCGGCTAGAACTTGTAAGGAGTTCTCTTATCTGAATAGAATGGAACTCATGAAGCAGTGGGAGGTGGCCGATCTAGCACTTCTCGTCTACTCGATGAAGCAGACTAAGGCTCCATTTGAATCGAGGGTGTCAAGGTGCTGCGAGCTTCTCTCTTCCAATGGGGGGAATTTAAGAGCACTTATTTTAAACGTCAGATTATCAGCCGAGAGCGCATCTCTCCTCTTTTCTAAAACAGGAGAGCTCCCCTTTCTCAAAGTAAGGCAGTTAACACTAAGTACATGCTCAAAGATTCCTTTGGAGACTCCTCTTGCTAAGCTGCAGCTTACAAAACTCGTGATCAATAAGTGCGCTCACGGTGAATATTCCGACCGTTATCGCCCTCGCTTATTTCGCGATGACTCCTGCTTCACTTGTGAAGCGGGGATAGTAGAGAGCCCCTTGCCAGTCTTTCTCCCAGGAGCCGGCGCATTAACCTCCCTTGAACTCAGTCATTTAGGCACTCTGGGCCCAGAAATAGAAGTTCTGCCTACTCTTTCTTCTCTTACAGATCTAACGATTAGATATTGCACGATAGGTCTTGTAGCTGTAAAAGCAATAGGGCGCTGCATCCAGCTGAGAAGTCTGCGTTTTGATCGAAATTCGGCCACGGATCCCTATAAACCTACCAGACTGCGAGGAGCGGACGTTACTGCACATTTTGCATCTCTTCAAGCCCTTGAAAATCTCGAAATTTACAATGCACCGCGTATCTGCAACGGAATACGGATAGAAGAGAAACTTATTCAACTGGCAGAACAATTGAAAAGAGTTAAAACTCTACGAGTAAATAAAGAGAGAGCAGAAGCAGTGCAAAAGGCCCTTCCCCACATCTCAGTCCAACCAGAAGAGCTTCCCAGCTACCTTAAGCCTGCAGCCCCAGCGCAAAAAACGACCAAATCAGCTTAAAATTGACTCAAAAAGATTCTTTTTTGGAGTGCGGCGGCTTGACGCCGCTTTTCTCGACATCGACCTGGCGATGTCTCTTCAAAAAAAAATCGACAAGTCGATTTTAAGAAAAAGCGGCGTCAAGCCGCTGCACTCCAAAAAAGAGATTTCAGAAGATGAAGCGGTCCCAGGTGCCGTAGCGCTGGCGGATGGGGCCTCTGCGCAGCGAGAGGAGAATGAGGGCGATGCCGAGCAGGGTCTGGTGGACGAGAAGGAGCGAAGAGGCGCCCTCTGCAAACCAAACGGTGGCGATGAGGCCCAAGCCCAGAAGAATATTCACAAAACGAGCGGCTCTTACAACTTCTGCCATCGCAATGATTGCGATCGTGTAGATGAGCGGGCCTGCGACGTAGGCACTATCTGCGACAATTCCCACCCCAACAAAGAAGTGAATGGAAAATACGGTCCAGAGGCCGAGAAGGGCTGATGCGATCAGATTCCAAGGAAGTGTAATCCCTGCTGGAGGAAAAGAGGTTTTTTGCCTCTTAAAAACGGCAGTGATGACTTTTTCATGCGTATGCTCCCCCTGCCAGAAGAGGTGCCACAGCGGTTTCTTCTTCCGGTAGCTCTGGTGGAGAAAGCGGATGCTAGCTACAAACTCTGAGAGCGCAACAGGGATCATGAGAACCATGAGGAGCGCGATGAGAAGACACCAGCTGCACCAGGCGCCCACAATCACGGGCTGCGAGATGATCAGAAGAATGCTTACGATGCTCACGGGCACTGCGAGGAGGCCGAAGGTGACTGCTGCCCAGGGCATGCTGCGCCATCTCTGATTGTCTCCCTGACAGCAGGTTAGCGCTTCAATAGTGTAAGCGAGAGCGCCAAGGCCCGCATCTGAGACGGGAAAGGCTTTTGAGACGTCAGAGGTGACAACTTTATACGTTCCATCTCCAAAGATGGGATCCCAGATGGAAGAAATGAATCCGAGTTGGAAGGCGGCCATGTAGTGTGCGAGAAACGCGCAAGAGAGGGCAAAGAAGGCCATGACGATCCTGGGTCCCCAGCTGGAGGGGTTGAACGACCAGCCTGTGGGTGCGATATCTGGCTGTCCTGTAATCTCTTTTGGATAGAGCGCGCGAAGGGAGAGCATCATGGCGATAAAGCCGCAGAGAGTTCCATTCAGATACTGCCAGGTCTGGTCTGCCCAGAGAGCAAGAGGTGCAAACTGTATCCAGAGGCCAATTGTGGTTACCACCCAGAGAGGCCAAGCGCTCTTCTTCCTCAGAGAGTAGAGAGAGAAAAAAATAAGCAGAATGCCGCTGAGAAGATCGGAAAACCAGGTCTTTGAGTCGGGCAGATTAAAAACAGTAGATGAGGCGATCAGCCAGAAGCCGAGGGCCGATGCTGCTGTTGCAAACTCTCTTCTTCTCATGCTGATTTTCTCATGAGCCACGAAGGGACTTTCAACTTATTCTCGTCGTACCAGGTTAGCGGATCATCTTTCAGTTGGGCTGTCATCACAGGAAGGGTTGTGCGAAGAGAGTGCCTTGGCTGCCATCCTAAAAACTCTTTAGCGCGGCTGATGTCCAGGGTGTAGTTGTCGTCTGCAACATCGATCATCCAGGGCTTAATGAAGGTCTTGGGTAGAAATGGAATGTGCTGCTGCGACCAGGCGCCCAACTTAGCAAACGCTTTTGGAACGCGCCAGGTCTTCCACTCTTGTCCATGAACTTGCTGCCCTATCTCCTGCTGCAGCGTCTCATAGCTTAAAGTCTCCTCTTCGCCGATTAACAGAACGAGCTCTTTTGGGAGGGTCTTGCGCTTCTGCACTGCAAGCCAGAGGGCTTCGACGAGATCGTCCATATGAACAAAAGAGGCTCCGTGCGTGAGGTCGCCAGGAAAGAGGTGGCTTTCGAGCTGGTTTTCATAGATGCGCTGGATCTGGTTGGAGATGGGGATCGAGTGGCACTGGTCGTCATAGACACCCGCGATGCGCATGATCACGTAGGGAATCGCTCCGCACTCTTTGCTGATCATCGCTTCAGTTTCGACTTTCGAGCGCGGATAGGCCCACTTTGGTTCGACAGGAGAGTTCTCCGTGATTCTCTCGCCTACTTTGCAAGGAGCATGAACGAGCATGGTGCTTGAGAAGATAAACTGTCCGACTTGAAACTCTTGCAATCCTTTCAGTAGGCGCTCGGTTCCCTTTACGGTAATTCTCTCGTAGTTGCTATATGAGCCGCCCTCAAAATTATAGTAGGCAGCTAGGTGGATGACAGAGGCGATTTTATTTCCATACTTTTCCTTCACCCTATTCAACCCTTGCGCTACGCTCTCGTCGCTTGCGATATCCACCATCATGAATTCTACTTCAGGGAGCGCTCCTGCTAGAAGCACGTCAAAGCCCACGATCTGATACTCCTGAGCAAAACGCGCGCAGGCGTTAAAGCCAATACGTCCGCTACAGCCGGTAATAAGTATGACCTCTCTATTTTGAGCCATGAGCTGCCTCTCTCTTTTTGTGTAAACTTATTTTTTTAGTTAACAAAAATCTAAATGGAAATCAATGGAATAAAAAAAGAGCTTTTCGGTATTCATGGAGGGACCCATATGAAAAAGCTTTATTTCTACCTGCTACTTCCGCTTTCAGTCTGCCATGCGAACCCGCAAGATCCTGTTGTGATCGCGGGAGAGGCTGGATTTACTACAAATAGCACCACCCAGTTAACGATCACAGCGAGCGATAAGGCGATCATTCACTGGAAGGACTTCTCTATCGGAGCTGGTGAGACGACCTCTTTTGTGCAGCCGAGTTCAAACTCGATCGTTCTCAATCGCGTTACGGGCGCTATCCCCTCGAATATCTTTGGAACTCTAGAGGCAACCGGAAAGGTCTTTCTCATCAACCCCCAAGGAATTCTCATCGGAGAGAGTGGCGCGATTAATGTCGGTGCATTTGTCGCTTCAACGCTGGACATCTTAGATCACGACTTCATGCAGAGAAGAGATCTTCTGTTCAAAGGAAGCTCACCCGAGTTCATCATCAACTTAGGAACGATCACCGCATGGGATGGCGATGTGATCATCTTGGCAAGGAGCGTGGATAACAGCGGAATGATCAGCTCGCCAAGAGGGTCGACTCTGCTTGGAGCGGGACACGAGATCTGGCTTAAGCCTACTGGCCATGAGAAGCTCTTCATTCGACCAAAAACAGATGGCACCTCTGAAGGTTCGATCTCCGCTAGCGGCGAGATCTCCGCACTTCAGGTGGAGCTCAAGGCGGATGGAAACCCTTACACCTATGCGATCAACCACTCTGGAAACATCGATGCGCTTAGCGTCACTGAAAAGCAGGGAAAGGTCTTTCTTATTGCAGACGGTAGTAAGATCAAGCACACAGGCACGATTTCAACCGATGGCAGTGAAGTTACAATTTCTGCAGCTCAAATCACGCTTGGAAGCGGTGAGAAAAAGGGAAAGGGAAACCTGCTAGTGCAATCGGATCTTCCTGCTACTCTCTCCGTAAAAGCAGAAGATGATCTTCTTCTTAACGAAGGCTTCTCGATGATCCTCCAGAGAGGAGCTCTCGATTTAAAATCCGAGCGCGGAGATGTCGCACTACATGGAAGCGTAAAATTAGGAGATGGCCACCTCTACATTCAAGCCGCACAAGATATCAAAATAGGAAGCGGCACCCAAGGCTTGCATAGCAGGATCGATGCAGCAGAGGGAAGCATGACTCTCACAGCTGGAAGAGACCTCCTCTTAACCGCCTCTGATACGCGCGTTGCACAGATCAACTCGAGCGGCAACATCACACTCATGGCGGGCAGAGATGCGGTATTTCTCGGAGGAAAAGAGAGCGCTGCTAGGGCGTTTGTCTTTTCTAAAAACAACCTCTCTTTAGTAAGCGGCAGACACCTCTCGCTGAACTCGACGGGAAGCGGATATGCAGGAATTGGCGCTACAAAAGATGTGACTGTTGTAGTCGATAACGACTTTCCGGTTCCACCTCAAGTGGGGCCTGGCGGCGTTCTGATGGGTCCTAACACGCGGATGCAGGGAGGAACCCTCAGGCTATTTACTGCAAAGCAGTCGAATAACATCATTGAGGGGGTATTAAATCTGGTCTCCTACTATCCAGGCGCAGAGTATATCTCGACGTCAGAAGAGTCGTGGGGGACCTACTTCTACAGCTTTTCAGGAGGCGTCCCCTTCACTATTTTTTATAAGGACGTATGGGTGAGCTCGCGCGTTACCGACCTCTTCAACACAGCGACCTACGAGTTCCTGCAAAACCTGAAATACTTTGACGACTTTTACTACACCAAGAAGGTATTCTGGGAGCGCTATAATAAGCAGGGTTACGAAAAACTTGAGCCTTCCGACTCTCTATCTAGCCCAGAGATTCTTCCAGACAAATCATACCGCATGCTTGAGAAGAGATTTATTAACTGCAATGGGAACTTAGGTGAACTCCTCTAATCTACTACTTGCGGCATTTATGCTGACAAGTCCTATTGCTTTCTATGCAGACGAACCTCTCCTTCAGGAGAGTCATGCCCCTGTGATCAGGGCGCTTATTCTCGTGCCCAAGCCCACAGAAAAGAGTGAGCTTCCCCCGGCTGAGGGCGTACTGGTTCACGACTTGAAACTACCCGGCAAAGGCCAGAAGCTGGAGAAGCTCTTAGCAGATTTAGCCGTCGGAAAATCTCTTACGCCCGAGCTTCTTGTTGAGATCAAGCGGACCATCATCACCTACTACCGAGAAAACAGCAGGCCCGTAGTCACCGTGATGATCCCAGAACAGGAGATCTCTGATGGTGTGGTCGAAGTGGTAGTGATCGAGGGAAAGCTGGGGAAGGTGGTCTGCAAGGGCAACCGCTGGTTTAAAAACAAGCTCATCGAAAGCTATCTGGATATCGAGCCGGGAGATGCGATTACAAACGACTCGCTTCTCACCGATGTCACCTGGATGAACAAGAACCCATTTAGGCGCACCGACATCCTCTTCACACCTGGAGAGGCGTTTGGAACCACCGACATCGAGCTGGTGACAAAAGACCGCTTCCCCGCAAGATTCTACACCGGTGGAGACAACACGGGTAACGATGCGACAGGAAATGAGCGCTGGTTTGCGGGCTTCAATTGGGGAAACGCCTTCTTCTGCGACCATCAGTTAAACTACCAGTACACCACCTCTTCCGATTTTCACGACTTCCAGTCCCACACGATTAGCTACAACGCTCCCCTGCCTTGGCGGCATATTCTACTGCTCTTTGGAGGATATGGATCTGTTCATCCAGACCTAAGTTCTAAAGACACCCACTTCGGCGACTTTAAGAGCCATGGGCACAGCAGCCAGGCGAGCGCGCGCTATCAGATGCCCTGGGGAAAACTCTACCGCTCCTCCCTCAAAGAGTGGGTAGTCGGCTTCGACTTCAAAAATACGAACAACAACTTGGAGTTCGTGAGCGACGATACGATCCCGATCATCACAAAAACAGTGAACATCTCGCAGCTAGTCGGCGGATTTAACTGGGGAAAAGAGACGGGCCACCACAAATTTTCATTTTCAACTGAACTCTTCTGGTCTCCAGGCAAGATCTTCCCCAATCAGAGCAACTCCGACTTCGACAACCTGCGCCCCGATGCAAAAAATCGTTATGTCTACGGAAAGTTCACGCTTGGCGACGTCTACCACTTCCCTGCAAACCTTGCGCTCTCGGTGCTCTTGCGCGGCCAGCTCGCCAACAAGAACCTGCTTCCAAGCGAGCAGTATGGACTCGGCGGATTCAACACGGTGCGTGGATATAACGAGCGCGAAGTGAACGTCGACAACGCCTTCATCTTCAACTTCGAGTTCTGGTCCTTCCCTTTCCATCTATTTAGAAAAGTGGGCGATGAGCTCATCGTTCTAGGCTTTGTCGACTATGCAATTGGAAGCGACCACAAAGCTGCACCGGGGCAGAAGAAGAGTGAATTTCTCCTCGGAGCGGGTCCAGGCCTGCGCTACACGATCAACCCCTATCTCTCCTTCCGCTTAGACTGGGGATTTAAGCTCCACAGAACCGAGTTCGAAGATCCAAAAATCAGCAAGGTGAACTTTGGATTTATCCTTAGCTACTGAGGAGAGACGCCTCTTTTTTGGGGCGTCGATCGAGGCTGCCTGGCCAAGAGAGCTTCCTCATGGACGGATATTAAAAGAGAGGGAGCGCCACATGACCCTCTCTTTTTTAGGAAGAGCCTCGCTACCTGCACTGCAGCAAATTCTTCCTTCCGCGCCCCTCCCCTCCTTTCGCATCGGCGCCGTTGGAAAGTGCGACAATGTGCTCTTCTTTCCTGAAGAGAACCCTCACGTCGCTGCGGGACACATCAATTGGTTAAGTCATGGAGAGGAGGTTGCAAGCTTTCAAAGAGAGCTCGCAGGCTGGCTCTCTGAGCACGGCTACAAAAAAGAGAGAAGAGCCTTTTCGCCGCACGTCACTCTTGCTCGCGAGCCATTTTCTATTGAAGAGTGGAAGAAGTTGCCTTGCAACTTTCCTCTAATTTTAACTGGCATCCACCTTTACGAAAGCGTCGGAAATTTAACCTACCAACCTCTCTGGAGCCACCCTCTTCTTCTTCCCTTTGAAGAGTTTGAACACACAGCCGACATCGCATTTCTTATCCGCGGAGAGAGCGTGCGCGAGATTCACCTTCACGCGCAGATGGCGCTCGCGTTTAAATTTCCTCCTCTTCTCTCCTTCTTTGCTCCCGAGAGTGCAGATACGCTTGACGAGATCGTGATGGCGCTGAATAGGCTGATCGCAAGGACCGATATCGAGATCGGCATCCCATTTAAAGCGGTTAGCTTCCATGGCAATCTTAAAACATCCAGCGCCCAAATTTTAGAGTGGGAGATGATCGTCGATGTATAACCTAAAAAAAATTGGGCCTGCGACTTATCTCCTTCCGCAAGAGGGAGAGATGCGCGTTCCGGGCCTCATCATCGCTACGGAACAGCTCATTGAAGAGGCAGAATTTCAAAAACCGCTAGATCAGGTGCGCAATGTAGCCCATCTGCCGGGAATTGTAGGCTACAGCATCGCCATGCCAGACATTCACTGGGGCTACGGCTTTCCGATCGGAGGTGTGGCTGCGATGGATGCAGAGTCGGGAGTCATCAGCCCTGGGGGCGTAGGATATGATATTAACTGCGGCGTCCGCCTTGCTCTGATTAACGATAAGTATGACAACTGGTCTGAGAAGACGAAGCATCAGCTTCTACAGCAGATCTTTTCGCACGTCCCCTCAGGTGTGGGCCGAGGAGATCGGGAGAGGGCTGCGCTCACAGACAATGACTACAAAAAGCTGCTCGTGCAGGGAGCGCGCTGGTCCGTCGAGCGCGGACTTGGCCTTCCTATCGACTTAGAATATATGGAGAGCCATGGGTTGATTGAAGGCGCGGATCCCTCATTTGTCTCTCAAACGGCGAAGCTGCGCGGCAGAGATCAGCTAGGGACCATCGGCTCTGGAAACCACTTTGTGGAGATCGGCAAGATCGAAAAGATCTTTCTTCCTGAGGTCGCCAAGCAGTGGAAGATCGAAGAGGGTCAAGCCTACCTACTCATCCACTCGGGCTCGCGCGGCTTTGGACATCAGGTGTGCCAAGACTCATTAGACAGCTTTATTCGCGCAGGCTATGCAGAGGGGCTTCCAGACAGGCAGCTCGTTGCCGCGCCCATCACAAGCGAGCTGGGAAGAAACTACTTCTCTGCCATGGCAGCTGCTGCCAACTTCGCCTTTAATAACCGCCAGCAGATCCTCCATAAAGCGAGACAGGCCTTTAAAGAGGTTCTCAATATCCAGGAGGGAGAGGTGCGCCTTCTTTACGATGTCTGCCACAACATCGCTAAATTTGAGAGCTACGAAGTGAATGGGAAGATGCAGCGCCTCTGCATCCACCGCAAAGGGGCGACGCGGGCGTTTGGCCCAGGCGCTAAGGAACTTGCTCCCCTCTTCCAAAAGACGGGCCAGCCAGTCCTCGTCCCAGGCGATATGGGAAGAGCGAGCTACCTTCTCGCAGGCCTTGGAAATACAAAGACCTGGTGCAGCTGCTGCCATGGTGCTGGCAGAGCGCGCAGCCGAGTTAAATCGTCCGAGTCTTGGAAGGGAAGAGATCCTATACACTACATGAAAGATCAGGGGGTCACCGTGATGGCGACCTCAAAAAGAACGATCACAGAAGAGATGCCAGACGCCTACAAGGATGTCGATCTAGTTGCTCAAGCCGTTCAAGAAGCCGGCCTTGCCAACATGGTCGCCCGCCTCAAGCCAGGCCTCGTCCTCAAAGGCTAGAGGTGTTCGTAGCGGATTGCTTCGTCTGTTGCGAGGTTGGAATAGAGCGCACTTCCGCAGGCGAGCGTATTGACCGCAGAGGCGTGTGCCCCATTGAGTGTCATATCCATCAGAAAATCTAGAGCATCATCTCCGCAATCTATCTCTCTCAGAAGGACTCCAAAGAGAAAGCCAGGAGCTGTGAGTATGCCGCGCACAAGCGTTTCGACTGCTGAGGCGACCATGAGTCCTAGGTAGCAGAGCTCGAAGCCTATTCTTGCGAGAAGCGCGCTTCCGCTGCCGCGATACTCTGTAAGCTCTCGAGTCAGGTAGGCGCTAAAGCTAAATAGAGGAGGAAGAATTGCTGGCTTTGCTCTCTTGTACTCGTTGTTTCCACACTCTTCGTTAATAACCCAAACTCTCTGGCCGACCTGTAGATCTTCTACTCTAAGGCGAGAGTAGCGAAGGTCTACCCTCTCTAAATTTGTGAGGGAGCGTAGATCGACGGGACGGCGAACAAACTGCTCAGTGTTTCCAAAATTCAGCCAGTAGACATTTCTTAAAAGAGAGAGCTCAGGGACAACAAGTGTCATGGGCTGAGTATGGATGCCAGTCCGGTAGCGTCTGTAATCTATATGTGCAATCCTGTTAAAGACCGCTTCTTGGAGACCTGGGTTATTAAGTAGACTCCGAACCCTCGCAGCAGACTCCGCTGTATTTGGGCAGAGAGCTATGCTGCGTGAGTCGATGTAGGTGGTTGCAAATGTTAGATCTTCGGCACTTAAGTACGCAGGTCTTGAGGCAACAACCTCAGCCAGGCGAGTCCCCGTCGATCCTACATCACCAGGTCTATCATCTTGAGTACTATACGAGATCGCCGACCAGAAGATGAGCAGGTTTCTATCCCATCCAGCCTGCGAGCCTTGCACCAGTATTTTGAAGACTTTGCTCTTCTCAGTGTCGGGAAGGGCTGGGTCCAGCACCTCACATAGCTCCTGTATCTCGAGGTAGCCCGCAACGTGATCCCACATGTCTATTGGTGTAAATATTCCCATCTCAATTTGATTTTCAGGTCTGCATACAATTGCCATAATTCGCGCCTCATATTAAAAATATCCATCTATTATACCAGTAAAAATTAAAAAATAACATAATAAACATTACTTTATCTCACACGAAACATCGTTATATTAAATTATTTAATTAACGCAAGAGAGAGTTCATTCTTTCTTTGATTGAGCGCAGCGAAATCCCTGGAGTGCGGCGAGAGGCCGTTCAAGAGTAAAAAACAGGATCCGCTTCGCTGGCAGGATCGGCGCTCACCGCGCCGGCAGGATGGAAAGAAAGAATTCTTTCTCTCTTTCTTATCCTGCCGTCGCGTATGCGACGATCCTGCCAGCGAAGCGGATCCTGTTATTTTTTCTCTAAATCTTACCAAAACCAGGGCGGCGCAGAGCGCACGCACTCCAGGGATTTCGCTGCGCTCAATCAAAGAAAGAATGCGGGTCTATTTTTGGAGGATGAGGGTGGAGGCGAGCTTGTCGTGGAGGCACTGCTTTTTAGAGCTGAAGAGCATCATGACAAAGCCGAGGCCGAAGAAGAGCCTCGAGAAGAGTTTGGCGAAGTGGCGGCAGCTAGCTCGGTAGAAAGAGATGCGCTCTCCTGCGATGTCTACCACTTTAATTCCCACTGCGAGCTTGCCGAGTGTCGCCTGATATTTCGAGCTCTCCATGAGTGCGAAGTAGAGCCAGCACGAGGCGAAGAGAAGAGCGCCGCATGCAAGAAGCCCTAAATAGGATTGCATCTCAAGGAGAAGCGCTCCTATGCCAACTAGACCCACTTGGACTGCCACATCGATCAGATAAGCGAGAAATCTTTTTTTCACGCCGCAATAGTTAGTAGCCCCCTTTCGAAACTCCATTTGCCCATTAAAATTGGTCTTTTTGGCATCTTTACCACAAAATTTCTCGACCATGTGTTTACACATGCTCTCAAAATTTTGCGGCAAATCTGCACAAAAATCCTCAATTTTTCCGAGCAAAGCGAATTTCGAAAGAGGTCTATTATCTTGCATGGGCTATGTTCCAGTAGGGGTGAGAGAGATCTTTTTCGTAACGACCTGTAGTGGCATCATACACTTTTGCCGGGCCGATATCGTGGCCATATCTCGCTTGCAGATACTCCTTTGTCATTCCAGGAACTGCCACTTCAATCCCATCGAAATGGGCTCTTTTGAGGGGGAAGATATTATCGAAAGGCGTTGCCACGGTGTAGCGCCTCTCACGAATCTTTAGCGACTCTGGGAAGAATGGGCTGAACTCATTCGAAAAGACCGACCTCACTACCTTCTTGTTCGGCTCGATGGCAAAGTGGTAGATATCGATTAGCGTGGAAGTTCCCTTCACAAAGACCTTCAAATAGCTTCCTGGCTTATCTCTGCCAGACCAGTCCTGAACCATGTACTTCTCCTTATCGAGAGCATTGAGAGCGTGCTTCACATTCTCAAAGTCGGGCTGGAGTACGGCGAGATCTAGGTCCCAATCCCAAGGGATGATGCCTCCATAACGCATCGCTCCTAAACAGGTGCCGCAATCGATCCAGAAGGGGATCTTATTTGCACGCAGGATCGAAACGATCTCTTTCAGACACTCTTTCTCTGCCGACATGTGACTCTCATCTCCTGGTCGTCTAACATAAGAAGGAGGAGGAATAAAAGGAGCGGTCTCTACATCTTGAATATTCAGTCCAATGCTCTGGTAGTAGTCGAGATTTGGGCGTACGCAGAGAGAGTCCTGGTCTTTTTTCATCGCAAGGTACCTATCTCGTGTCTCTGGAAAAAGATAGGAAGCGGCTTTGATTGCGGCACCGACTCCTGCGCTGAGCGGCAGGACAACGAATGAGGTTGCTGTCTTAACGAGGAAGTGCTCTCCGTAACTAAATCGCGGTTTAAAGGAGTAGGTATACTCCGCATCTTCCTCAGCTACTTTCTCTGCTGTCTGACCACATAAGAGATAGTGGACCGGTGCAAGGGCGTAGCTTGCGACTTTTTCGACACCCCGTGCATCCTCAGGCGCAACGTTGAGAAAGACGCTTCCGCAGAGAAGATGATAAGCCTGGACAATGGGTAGACCAAAAAAAATGATCCTTTCACCCAACTTATCAGGCAGAGCAGACAAAGTCATGAACCTATCTCACAATTTTAATCAGGCTTTTCACGTTTTAATGGAGCTTTTCAAATCTGTCAACCGCGTAGCTCCGGCTATCAGTCCCGCAGTGATAAAAAGAAGGAGCCTGCCGGGTTGTGAGCCCAGGAGGTAGTAGTCGCAGCAGCCGATGAAGAGGAGCCCTAAAAAAATTGAGAGCAGTGTTGCAAGCATCGGGGTCATCTCCGACTTCAATGCGCGAAAAAAAATCGATCCAATAAAAAAGAGAAGAGCCAGCGCTCCAAAGAGCCCCGTTTCAGATGCGACGAGAAGATAGATGTTGTGCACGGGGTAGAACTGGTGCCTTTCCAGAGGCTCTGGAGTGTACTCCTGCATATGAACGACATACTGATTATATCCTACGCCCACAAGCGGATGCTCTCTAATCATTTTGAATGCGATATCCTGAAAAAAAATCCTCCCATGATCGGACTTTTTCGCTGTCTCATTGTAGTTTATTACTCCCCCTCTCTCTTTCAATGCTGGAAAAACTATGAAAACCGCAAGAAGAAGGCTAACTAGAACCGCTCCGATCAGAGGGCGTGAGAGCTTGGGCCTCTCACTCTTTTTCATACGAAAAGAGAAGAAGAGCCATGCACTGCTTGCAATCATCCAGGCAAAGAGCGCAGATCGAGAAAATGTGAGAAGAAGAGTAAGAATCTGAAAAAAGATAGCGGCAGCGATAAGCGTTCTCTTCTTTCTATTTTCGCTCTGAGTAAATAGATAGTAGCTCATCGGAATTGCAAACATCATGAAGCCGCCAAAGATGTTCGGGTGGACGAAAGTCCCCATCGAGCGGATCATCGCTCGCGCTTCACCAGCTCGGTTAAAAAACTGGTCGAAGATCCAGAGCTTTCCTTCCGGAGCGTGAAAAGCAGGAAGGGCCTTACCCTCACCTAAAAACTTAAGTCCAATCTCACTCTGCATAATATATTGCGAGATTCCCACTGCGGACTCGAAGAGGGAGAGGATGAGGATAATAGAGGCAATTTTTGTAAAAAGACCCTTTATGTCGCTAAAGAAGAGCCTGTTTTCAAGCGCGGAGAAAAGTAGCGCAATCATGAAGAAATGTAGCAGGCGAATATAGTGAAGAGTGCAATTTCCGCTGTTTGAGAAAACAAGTGAAATAGAAGAGATCAAAATCAGATAGACAAGGTACTTTGCGCTTCCTGAAAACAGCCTTCCCCTCATACAAAAAAAGAGGATGCCAATCACAACAAGCGAGATGTCGCTGAGATAGAAGTAGATGCTCTGCTGGAAAGCTTCTGGGAAAGAGAAGCTCGCAGTGATCTGCGAGGCAAGTGAGCTAAAAATCTTATGTTTTTTCTGAAATGGAAAGACCAGAATCGCAAATAGAATAGCGGCTCGACCTAGAGCGATTAGCCTCTCGTGAAACTTTGAATGAGCTGCGAGGGTTTGCGTGGACATCTAATTATGTTATCTGAGGAGCTATTTCCTCGGAATAGGAACTGCATAGTAGAAGATGAGGGATTCGGCTCCGGGGTTCTTATGTCCCAAGCTCGCATTGGAGATGTGATAGAACTGAGCGCCAAGCCTCCCCTTGTTAGGAAGGATATAAGCGAGATCCATCGACGATCTAAACTCGAGAGGAAAATGGAGGCTCTTGCCGCTTCCTCTTACGTAGAGACCAGGTGCAAAGCTGGGGGTAAGGACCAGGTATTTCCCCATGAATATATCATAGCCAAGTCCAGCGCAAAAATAGAGAGAGCCCTTATCAGTCGCCATCAAGCTAACAAGAGGCCTTAAGTGGTACTTCACATCCCATCTATACTCGACCTGGTACTGCCATGGGCGGTGGTGTCTAACAATATTGAACACCCCGACGCCGATGTTAAACTGGTCGCACCGGCTGCGCACCTCCTCTTCAGAGTGAAGCGCACCTACAAGCAGAAATGATAGAAGCAGAGCTTTTCTGGACATCAAACTTTGAACTCAAGGGTTTTGCTCCTCTATCTTAAAAATAAAATTATTACACAAGTTTAATTATAGGCGGGAGCAGCGGCTCATGAGGAGTGCATCTGCGAGGACGAGCGCAGTCATCGCCTCAACGACGGGAACCGCGCGTATTGCGACACACGGGTCGTGGCGGGAGCCTTCTGACAGCTGGAGGGTGTGCGGATCTCCATGGAGATCTAGCGTCTCCTGCGGAAGGCGGATGCTAGAGGTGGGTTTAAATGCGACGCGAAAGCAGAGAGGCATCCCTGTGGAGATTCCGCCGAGCGTTCCCCCCGCGTGGTTGCTGCTGGTTTTTACGCTACCCCGATCGTCTGAGATAAACGCATCGTTGTGCTCAGAGCCGCGCATCCGGGCAGCTTCGAACCCGGCTCCCATCTCAAACCCTTTTGTTGCAGGAAGCGAGAGCATCGCTTTTGCTAGATTTGCTTCTAGCTTCTCATAAACTGGATCTCCTAGACCTACTGGCAGCGAAGAGGTGCGCACCTCTACAACGCCTCCGAGCGAATCCCCTTCGCTCCTCACCTGCTCCAAGAGAGCAATCATCTCAGACGCTGCGGCGGCATCAGGACAAAATAGAGGGCTTTTACGGCTCTCCTCGCGGATCCTATCTACTCCTCTTTCAGAAAATCTGCTTTGAACCTCTGCCAGCTGCTGCATATATGCCACAACTTCGATCCCCGCGTGACGAATGAGTTTTTTGGCAACAGCGCCAGCTGCGACTCTGCATGCAGTCTCACGCGCGGAAGCTCTTCCTCCGCCGCGGTAGTCAAAGAGTCCATACTTATTTAAATAGGTGAAGTTCGCATGTCCTGGACGCAGAATATCGCGCAGCGCCTCGTAACTTTCTGATCTTGCATCGCTGTTATGAATAATAATCGAGATCGGCGCGCCAGTGCTTCTTCCTTCAAAAACACCAGAGAGAATCTCGGCGCTGTCACTCTCTTTTCTCGGGGAGGTGTAGGGGCTATATCCAGGGCGTCGCAGCGCAAGCTCTGCATTCACCTCTGCTTCTGTGATCTCGAGGCCCGCAGGGCAGCCATCGATAACTACACCGATCGCCTTTCCATGCGACTCGCCCCATGTGGTAATTTTAAAAATCAGACCAGTAGTGTTGCTTCCCATCTCTCCTCGAGCTGTTTTAAAATCTCTTCATCACTTAAATCATCGAGCGAGATTGTTACATGAGCAATCCGCTCATACTCCCCTCTTCTCTTTTCATGAGCACGTTGAAAAGAGGCCTCAAAGTCCTCTGGATCCAAAAAAGTGGGCAGTGGCGCGTTTTGAAAGCGCTTTGCTAGCCGCTCTCTTCCAAGTGAGAGATAGATAATCTTGCCAAAACGCGAAACGATCTCTGCATTTCTGGAGCTCAGAAGAGATCCTCCACCTAGAGCAATGACCGAACTCCTTACATTTGAGAGTGAGGCAATCACCTCGCTCTCGATCGATCTGAACTTCTCTTCGCCATAGATCTCTACAATCCGAGCGCAGCTGATCCCGTCCATCCGCTTCTCAATCAGCCGATCCGTATCGATGAAGGGAAGCTGAAGCCTCTCTGCGAGAAGCTTCCCGTAGTAGCTCTTTCCACTCTTTTTAAATCCGCATAGAATCAAGTTCACAATTTTGCTCCAATTGCGCGCATATCCTGGCAGAAAGTTGGGTAGGTCTTGGTTGTGCAATCGAACCCATCGATTGCAGATTCGCTAGCGGCTCCTAGTGCTGCAACGGCAAGAGAGAGGGCGATTCTATGGTCGTGATGCGAAAAGAGCGAAGATCCTCTGAGAGGAGCTGGAGTGACGATCAGAGACTCTTCTCTCTCTTCAATCTTCGCTCCCATCTTCTTTAGCTCGCAGGTGATCGCAGAGAGCCTATCGCTCTCCTTTCTCCGCGCATTTGCTGCGCCATGAATTTCAGTGACCCCTTCGGCAAAGCAGGCGATCACAGCGAGTATCGCAATCCCATCGATGAACTCGCCAACATCAAGGGTAGATCCCGTAAGTCTGCTCTTCTTTACAATGAGCCTCCTCTCTTCAATCTCGATATTCGCGCCCATCTTCTGCAGAGCGTAGATCAACTTTTTATCTCCCTGAGCGTCTGAAAAGTCCAGGTTCTCAATCACAAGCTCTGAACCGGTGATTAGCGCAGCACCAATGGGAAACGCGGCGGAGCTAAAATCGGCGGGCACGAGATACTCAAAGCCATCGTAGGCCGCACTTCCTGAGAGTGAAAAGTGTGTGTAGCCCTTCCGCGTATAACCGATATTTAACCTATCGAGCCAGCTGAGTGTTAAATCGATCCAGGGGTGCTCTCCTGGATTCTGCACGTGGATCTCAGTTTGCCCTTTTAAAAATGAGGCTGCGGTCAGAAGAGCCGATACGGGTTGGGAGTCCTCACCTTGGACTGAAATGCTGCCGGGCTGCATAAGCCCGCGAATCACGACCGGGGCAAAGCCATCGAGGCGGGTCGTCTCTGCAAAAGCCCCTAGCCGGCGCAGCCCTTCAATTAAGGGCATGATAGGCCTGCGCGTGCGTATCGACTCGTCACCAGTGATCACCGTGTATGTGGGAATAAGGCCAGCAAGTGCACTCATGAAACGAAGCACCAGTCCCGAGTTTTTTGCATCGATGACATCTCTTGCCGGAAGAGGTGTGCCTGCAACTCCTTCGATCTCCAAACACCCCTCTCTCAGATCGACCCTCGCTCCTACAAGACGCGCTGCAGACACTGCTGCTTCAGTATCCGTAGAGAGCAGAGGATTTCTAATCAGCGTTCTCCCCTTCCCCATCATTCCAAAAAAAATCGCACGGATCGTCTGCGATTTAGAAGGAGGAATCAGAAGAGTTCCCTTTAGCGTACTAGGCCTGACACATAACCGATGCATAACTATTTTTGTTTTTTCTCGTGTTATAAACTACCTGTAGAGACATGTCGGGTAGGCCAGGAAAAAGCTGCGCTTTCTCTCGGGGCCTCCCTGCGACCCTCTTGCGCTGCATGCGAAAGAAGGGGATCGGGCACCGGCACGGGCACGCACACGTTCACGAAAGAAAGACGTGAGAGAAGAATCGGGCACTCTTTTCTCTTTCTCTCTGTTCCGTGTCCCCTCTCTTTCTCTCTTTCGTGAACGTGCCCGTGTGCGTGCCCGCGCCCGATCTTCTCTCCCCTCTCTTTAAATACAACTGCGACTGGACGCGAAAGGGGCCCCGCAACTCGAGACGTAAGTCCGGCGGGGAATGAGCGCCTCGAGCAGCCATGTCTATTTTGGCTTTTCATAAGGCTCTACTAAAAATTGCAGAAGCATAGCGAGTAAGTGCTCTTTCTAAAATTTCTGGGTTTACTTCGGTGCAGTAGCTGCCGGAAAAGGGCTCGACCTCTCCGATCTCTTTTAATACAACGAAACGGGGCGATTTTAAGGAGCTCTTCTTATCATGCCTCATCGCTTCCATTAATTTCTCGGCTTCCATATGTAATTCTTGGAGAGGTAGAAGCTGCATGATCTGCAGGAAGCTCTTTTCGCTTAGATATCCCATCTCGACGCTCATTGCGCACTCGATTGCCATGCCGAGCGCAACGGCATCTCCATGTAAAATTTTATATTCTGTTAGCAGCTCAATCGCATGCCCAACTGTATGGCCAAAATTGAGTACGCGTCGCAATCCGCTCTCTTGATAGTCCTCTTCTATGATGCGCTTTTTGAGTGCACAGCTGCGAAAAATGCGCCTCTCGAGATCGCTCTCCTCAAGCAGTGTAGGATCGAGAGTGAGACCATATTTAATCACCTCTGCCATCCCAGATCTCATCTGCGCTTCGGGAAGAGAGTCCAGTGTATCCACATCGATCAGAACTTTTGCAGCAGGGTAGAAGGCGCCGATGAGATTTTTGCCTTGAGGTGTATTCACTCCCGTTTTGCCTCCAATGCAAGCATCGACCATCGCAAGCAGCGTTGTCGGAATGTGGATGAGAGGAACTCCACGGCAGTAGGTTGCGGCGATAAAGCCACCAAGATCCAGAGTGACTCCGCCTCCCATTGCGATGAGCGCACACCCTCTTCCAAACCCTTTTGCGAGCATCTGATCTTCAAGCCTCTGTTTCGTCTCTCTTGTTTTCGAGCTCTCCCCTGCGGGAAAAGTAAAAATCGAGATATCCAGGCCTGTTTTTACCAGAAGATCTTGGAACAGGGGGGCTACCGTCTCATCCATCAAAAGAGCGAAACGAGTTGCTACGGAAAGAAGATGAGTTGAAAAGGAGCTCTGCTTTAAAATCCCCTTTCCGATTAGAATCTCGGACGAGTGAACGGTATCCGGCTGCAATACTATGCTTTTTGTCATCGTAAACTCCCTTGAAGATACACACGCGCTACTCTCATCCCTTCCGGAAGAGGTAGCTGGAATCGAGCTTCGCCTCGATCGCTTTAAAACCATCGATTTTGCAGACTTGAAAAGGGTTAAAACCCTCTCTCCCCTTCCCCTTCTTTTCACACTGAGAAAAAAAAGAGATGGCGGCTCGTTCGAAGGAGATGATGGGGCCCACTCAGCACTCATCGAGCAGCTGATCGAGCTCTCTCCCGACTACTTCGATCTCGAGCATGATACTCCTCAGCTCTTTTTAGAGAAGCTCTCTGAGAAATATCCTCACACAAAAATCCTGCTCTCCTATCACAACTTCGAGGAGACCCCTGAGCTTGCTCCCCTCTTGCAAAAGATGAGAAGCCCCTATGCCTACGGATACAAGATCGCGTGCAAAGCTAGATCCTCTCTTGATGCGCTGCGCATGAGTGTATTTATTACAAAGCAAGAGGAGAATCTTACAGGCATCAGCATGGGAAGACTGGGTGAGTTTACTCGGATTACAGCACCGGTTGCGGGCAGCTTATTTAACTATACATTCCTGGATGTGAAGAGCGCCTTTGAGGGGCAGCTCTCTCTTGCTACTCTCCATCAGACCTATAGATATACGACCCTCTCCCCATCAACCGCCCTATTTGGTCTTATCGGAGATCCGGTCGACCAGAGTATTTCACATCTAACTCATAATAAAAGACTTAGAGAAATTGGCGCGGACGGTGTATATATAAAAATTTCTTTAAAAACTAACGAGCTTCCGGAGTTTCTTACCCTGGCACGTCAACTTCCCTTTAAAGGGCTAAGCGTAACGATGCCTCACAAAGAGGCGATCCTTCCTCTCTTGGATGAGCTTTCAGAAGAGGCCCGCGCGATTCAAGCGGTAAATACGCTTATCTTTAAAAATGGCAGAATCCGTGGAGAGAATACCGATGGACTCGGAGCGCTTGACCTGCTCGGCCCTGTTGAAGGAAAGAGGCTAGTGATTCTAGGAGCTGGCGGCACAGCCCTAGCGATTGCTTACGAGGCAAAACGGCGCGGTGGCGAGGTGCTAATTCTTAACCGCACACCTGCCCGCGCAGAAAGAGCGGCCTCTCAGCTCTCTTGCGAAGGGGATGGCATGGAGAAGATCGAAGAGATCTTTAAACGAGGATATGAGATCCTCATCAATGCGACACCGGTGGGAATGCCTCCAAATGACCAGACCCTGCCGATCGATCCCCGATGGATCCTCCCCGGAAGCATGGTGATGGATGTAGTTTCAACTCCTGGTTCATCCCTTGGAATGACACCTCTCCTTCAAGAGGCGCAAAAGAGAGGATGCATGCTCATGAGCGGAAAGGCTCTCTTTTTTGCGCAGGCCGCACATCAATTCAAACTCTGGTTCGCATGACAGCATTAAAATCCCCTGTTGAAAGCATGCAAGAGTCTCTAGTTTATCTCCAAAAAACACTCGCCTCATTAGAAGTTGCAAAAGCTCTCCAAGTTGCAGTGGTAACAGTAGGAATTGGGGAGGAGACTGTTAAGAAGGTGGCCCTCCTTGCACAAACACAAGTTGTTGAAGCTGCGCCTAAAGCTCCCCTCTCCCTCAGGCCTCTCAGGGCAGCTCAAACCTCACCAATTCTTGAAAAACCTGCGCAAGGTGCAGCAGCGAAGGCTCCTTCAAATCCGATATTAGAGAACTTTCGCGCTGTGCTGAAAATCATGAGCGATCAGCTACTATTCATACCTCCAAGAGATCCCACAGACCCTACAAAACTCATCTTTGTTCCCTTTGAAAATAGAGAGGGCCTCTTTCCTTATGAGACGCTCAATTTCTCGTTCAACCGAGAGATGTGCATGATTAAGAACACTCCTGTTGCAGCCTACATCGAAGAAGCTCAAACTCTTCTAAGAAAAGAAAATGCAGGCCTTAAAAAAGTATTTGATGCCGCTATCACTCAAATTGACGAGCTGTTTGTCTACGTATTGAAAGAGATAAATAAGGAGAAGTCTCTTGAAGAGCACACCCGCTTCTGCCAAGAGCAGAGAAAATGCTTCTTGAAGCTCATTCGAACAGAAGATGAGGTCACATGGGGCCTTACGGACGATCTGAATTTTGCCATGGATCGACTAACCCCCTGGTTTCCATTAGCAGAGGTCTGTTTGGCTAAACAAAAAGCGCTAAAAAATGATGCCTCAGCTACAGAGATTCCTTTTCCCAACCTTTTAACAGGGGGAGTAATTCGAGTTCGCAAAAGTGCAATGACTTGGAAGTGGGAGCAGTATGAGCTGAGGAAATTCTATGTAGAATACAGGCAGTATCTCCTCTTAAACTACTCCTTCCTGAACAACCTAATAAGATTCACCGTAAAGCTAATTGGACTCTTAGAAACATTTCCCGGCCCATATGCCATGTCAGTGGGAGTAAAAACAGGCGTGTTCACCCCCGATCTAGAATATATCAATCGTTGTTGGAAAGCAGGGAAGCTACCGGACCTTCCCTCTTCTTACCCAGAAGGGCATTTTAAGCTTCCCGACAATCTAAAGCTTCTTCGCCATCCAGAATCGAAAAAACAAGAATCAAAAGCGGAGTCCAAAACCAAGGCGTGACAGAGCCATCTTCTCCAAAGGCCGCTTTCTCGAGTGCAATCTACCTCCTTGAACATGAGGAGGTCGTCGCACCCTCTTTACAAGCATTAATGACCACAGCGGAGGCTCTTGCAGAGTCTTCTCCTTTAATGAAAGTTGTCTTTTCGGTGTTTAGCAGAACGGTAAAAGTGCCGGTGCCGCCAGTGCCGGCAAAGGGCGCTGTCGTGACGCATCCATCGACTAAAAAGCTCCTCTTCAGACTCCATGAGCAAACTTTTAAACCAGTACCACGAAAAACCGACATCTTTAAACGCAATGGAGCCCTCTTTGAATATGAGGAGGTGCACGACTACTTCCTTTATGAGGCGTGTAACAAGTGTACAACCCAGCTGCCTCATGGGGATTTCATCGGAGATTTTGTTGATGCTTCTTTAAAAGGGCTGGCGATAGAGACGCAGCGGCTCTACGTTAAGTACACAGCTCTTTGCACCAAATTTTCTACTATCTTCAATCGAGTGATGACAGAGCTGGTAAAACTAAAAACAGATGAAGAGCACCAGGCATTTTGCAAGTTAAAAAGAGCAGAGCTGATGGAGATGCTATTTCATTATCCATCTAGGGAAGAGGCGGGGCTCTCCCATGATCTAGAACGCATTCAAGAGCTCTATAGAGTCTGCCCGTCTCCCAAAGAGCGTAAAGGAGTTATTGAAGAGGATGAGACCGGAAAGATCACTATTCTACTTCCTCATCCGTTTAAACTAGATGTCTGCTTCGATGTTCCTTCTAGCTCACTATTTTGCCGCCAAGAGGTGTATGAACTCACACGCTTTACTGCTGCATACAGCAAGCTCCTCGATTACAACATTGTCTACTTGGAGAGCTTTATCAAAGCCGTCTCCAGAGTGATCGGCATTTTAGAGTGCTTTCCTGGCCCTTATCCTCAAGAACACGTTGGAAAAATTACGCAAAAAGAGCTCATTCTTCTTCACCACCCCCATCTAGAAAAAAAGGAGGAGCGCAAAGAAGATTCCAAATCTCCTAAAAGTTAAAGAAATTCTTTGAAGAGTATTTCGGGAAGGGGTATGGCTGGGAAGTATGATCAAGTACAAGCTCATCCTCTTTTCAGCTCTTCTACTTCTCGCTGCGGGCTGCGGCCGTATTCATGAGATGAACAATGAGATGGACCGGAGCTCTGCACTGATCACACAGAACGCCTTAGCTGTTGAGAAGAGCACTGCAACTGTCTATGCCAATGTTCAAGCTGTTGAGGCTTCAACTTCGCTTATTCAACAGAATAGCGTTCTTCTAAAAGAGATGATGGATGTACTGCCAACTGTTTCAGTAAAAATGGGAGTTCTGCTCCTCGCCTCGTTCCTTCTTCTCCCCTCGCTTATCGTCGCCTTTTCAATGCGCCGCCTTGAAAAGAGATTGTCACGTAACAATTGAAAGACCGAGCGCGTCTATGCGCCCCTTTTCTCCCACGATTGTGGGAATAAGAATGGTTTCAAGCCGCGGATGAGAGGCCATCTGCTGGTTGAACTTGTAGATCCCCTTCTCTTCATCCTGCATATCAGGACCTCTGCCGCCGATCTCTCCCCCTTTGGGAATCAGATTATCGCTTAAGATTAGGGTTCCTGGAGATGAGAGTTTTACTGCGTATTCGAGATAGTCGGGATAGCTCACCTTGTCCGCATCGATAAAGATCAGATCGAAGGGCTCCTCTTTTGATTCGACCATCTGCTGCAGAAGCTCTGTGGCCCTTCCGAATCTGATCTCTACTCTCTCTTGGAGGCCGGCAAGAGCCAGATGCTCCTTTGCCACGCGTATGTTATGCGCGTCGATATCGAGCGAGATGATCCGCCCCTCCGCTCCCATAGCTCTCGCAATCCAGATGGTGCTATAGCCACCTAGTGTACCAATTTCGAGAACCCTCTTCGGGGCGTGAAGTTTAGTAAGCATGTAGAGGAGCTTCCCTACATTCGAGGGAACTTGAATGTCGGGCAGACGCTCTTTCTTGGAATTTGTGCGGACGGTCTTAAGAATCTCATCCTCGTTTACGAAGAGAGAGCAGATATACTTTTTGATCTCGATGTTTCTTTCAAGCGACATGGCTCGAATTGTACCATTTTCTCGATTTTCTTGGAGGCAAGTTCTATGAAACCTGCCGCGACGTAGAAGAGGAGGATAAGAGAAATATTTCCTACTACGATATTCATGAAATCGAAGTTGGAGAAGCGCCCGTAAGTCCAGTGGCCTCGATTTGAGGAGATGAAATAGAGCAGAGAATCGAAAGAGATTAGGGCGCCTAGCATCTTTGTGCATCTAAACGGCATCAGCTGCATGAGCAGACCTGTGAAAGAGTGGTGCAGACGCAGGTTTGAGCCCTCATCTCTCCAGTAGACCGCTGGGAAGATAAATGAGAGAAGGGCGTTCACTCCATGGAAGAGCGCCATCATCTTCTCATCTTTTTGATAGGCGCGCACTGCAAGCAGAAGGTGGCAGAGACCAACAAGTGCATACTCCATGAGCACAACTGCGGGCGTCTGCATTGGAAGCAGCGAAGGAATCGACCAGGGCCTAGTCGCCCACATCCCAATTACCGCTTTAATGATACCCCCTGCCTTAAATGCGATTAGACCCGTTGAGAGTGCAAGCGCACTAACCAGAAGAACCTTGCACACTCCCCCTCCTATTCGAAGGTAGTAGTCGCGCTCGCTCTCTTCGTTTTTTGGAGTAAATGTCTCAAAAGTCCATGCGCTTAAATCTTGAATAAGACCTGGAACTCTTTCAGCTCCCTCCCAAAGAAGGCCGATGCCAACGATGGCCAAAAGAGCTGAGGGGAGGGCAAGTGTTGGGGAGAGTAGACAAAAGGGGGCGATGATGGATCCACTGAGCAGAACGGCTACCGCTGCCAGTTTAGCAACGTCTGCAGGCTTATTCTCGTAGATATCGAAAAGGTGGACTTTTGCCTCCTTCAACCGCTCTGCAATCCCCTCTCGATTCTGATAGCAGCTTCCTAAAAAGAGAGTCGCTTCAATTGCAGCTGGAATCGCAAGGACAGCAGGAAGAATGAGATCCTGCTGAGCCCAGAAAAACGTCTCCACAAAGCTTGTAATTGAAGAAGTCAAAATTCAAACCAAAATTATTTAATATATGACTATCGATTATACTAAATAATTTCGAATATGTAAATTCAACTTAAAAATTGAAATTAAATACGTAACCATCTGATTTTTAAGAAGATACTAGAGGCCTGGCGTAAGGATTTCGACTTTACCGGTATGGAAGTCGTAGTAACCCCCTACAATATCCAGCTTCTTCTTCTTGATGAGATCGCTTAAGACAGGGTCGTTTTTAAGCTGCTGAACCATCATTTTTGCATTCAATTTAATCGTGTTTTCCAAACGGAGATCGCCCTGCCCCTTGGTCCTATCAGCCGCTTCTTTAATCTGAGTTGCGATCGTTTCGATATCTTTTGTGTTGTTGTTGAGGACCGCTTGCACGGCACCGCAAGACTCGTGTCCCAAAACCACAATAATTGCAGAGTTTAAGTAGATAGCCGAGTAGTGGATGCTCTCCATTCCGATGGGCCCGAGCACATTGCCAGCAACTCTTACGATGAAGAGATCCCCGATTCCTTCGTCGAAGATAATTTCAGGCGCAACCCGCGAATCGGAACAGCCCAGAATGATCGCGTAAGGGTGCTGCCCTCCAGCTGTTTCAAGTCGCCTCTCCTCAGTTCTATTCGGATGCTCCGACTTGTCTTTATAGAAGCGCTTATTGCCCTCAATTAATCTCTCAAGAGCCAGCTTAGGAGCCGTAGGCTCACTAGAGGCAGCGCTCAGGCTGCACTGCAAACCTGAGCATAATAGCAGCGTTACAATCCACTTTTTCATGCTGCTCACATTGGCGCCGGAGATTGCATGAGTCCCATAACCAGCGAGATTAAGAAGAGGACCAAGAAGAGGAAGAAGAGAATACGCGCAATCGAAATCGCACCCTGTGCAATTCCTGTGAATCCAAAGATTGCCGCAACAATTGCGACGATAAAAAAGATAAGAGCCCAACTCAACATAAAGCCTCCCTAGACTTTTCTTACTGCTAACAGCTCCTAACAGCTACAGTCAAGAAATTATTTTAACTTATTTGCTTTTGAAGAGGGGTTCACCTATAATTCTTCTGCCTATGAATAGAAGAGATTTAATTGTAGTTGGCGGCGGTGCCGCCGGAGTATTTGCTGCGATCTGCGCTAAAACCCAGAACCCCTCCGCGCAGGTAACGCTGCTCGAAAAGAGCGCGGTCCTACTCTCCAAAGTCCGCGTTTCAGGTGGCGGCAGATGCAACGTCACCCACTCCTGTTTCGATCCCAAACAGCTATCTGGCAACTATCCTCGTGGAGCAAGGGAGCTGGTCGGCCCCTTCCACACCTTTCAGCCACGCGATACGATCGACTGGTTTGAATCCCGCGGCGTTAAACTTAAAACGGAATCGGATGGAAGAATTTTTCCTGTTTCAGATAGATCAGAGACGATCATCGAATGTCTCTTAAATGAAGCGAAAACTCTCGGAGTCGAGATCCTACTCAGGCATAGAATTCAGAGCATCGCTAAAACAGAAGAGGGTTTTGAGCTTCTAGTCAATGAGGAGAAGTTTGTGTGCAAGCACCTCCTCCTAGCTACCGGAAGCGGGGCTGACGGACACGCCTGGGCTCAGCAGCTTGGCCATACTATTCAAGCTCCCGTCCCCTCTCTTTTTACTTTCAACGTGCCGACCTCACCCCTCAAAGAGCTTAGTGGCGTGGCTGTTAAATCTGCAGAGCTCAAAATCCGAGGCACAACTCTTTCACAGAGAGGCCCGCTGCTAATTACCCACTTTGGCTTTAGCGGACCTGCTGCTCTTAAGCTATCGGCGTGGGGCGCAAGAGATCTGTACGAGAAGGGATATAAAGTGGAACTCGCAATTAACTGGCTGCCCGACCTCTCCCAAGAAGAAGCGCTTGCCCATCTCGTGAAATTTAAGAGAGATTTTCCGCAGAAAAATCTCGACACTGAGAGCCCTTTCCATCTTCCCAAGAACCTCTGGAAAGCGCTTATCGAACAGCAAGAGAACGAGCTGCTTTTTAGACGTCTCTCTGACATCCCCAATAAAGAGCTGCAGAATCTTGCGGCAAAACTGCACGAAGACATCTATCAAGTAGATGGAAAGACAACAAACAAAGAGGAGTTTGTCACTTGCGGAGGCGTGACCTTAAAAGAGGTCAACTTCAAGACGATGGAGAGCAAGATCTGTCCAGGCCTCTTCTTCGCAGGCGAGATCCTCGACATCGATGGCATTACCGGTGGCTTCAACTTCCAGAACGCCTGGACCACCGCCTTCCTCGCCGGCCAAGCCGCTCTTTGAAAAGAGCGCTCGGAGAAGAGATGGACGTAAGTGGACGAGGTGGACGAAGTGGACACGCGCTGAAGAAAGAATTCTTTCCCCTCCCTCTTGCCCGCCCGTCCACTTCGTCCACCTCCTGTCCACTCCTTGTCCATCTCGTCCACTTCTTCTGCGGGCTCTCTTCTTCTTTAAAGAATTTATTGCTGCTTAAGAAGGGCTGGGGTATTTTTTTCTTATGAACCTATCCGCAAATTCTAAATTTTTGCCTTTTGCTCCTTTTTCGCCATATCTTCGTGCTGCTTCTTGGTCTACTTGTTTAAGTATGTCCTACGAAGCAGCACAAAAATCTGACGAAAAATCCATCAAAACTCTAAAACTTATTATTTGCGGATAGGTTCATGCCAAATGTTAAGGTCAACAAGAGCAGCTTCTACTACGAGCTACACGGAAAGGGTGAGCCACTTGTTCTCATTGCTGGCTATGCCTGCGATATCAGCCAGTGGGTTCGCACTCTTCCTCTATTTGCTAACCACTTTAACGTACTGATTTTTGATAATCGCGGAGCAGGACGCAGCGAAAGCCCAGACCTGCCCTATACTGTTGAAGAGATGGCAGAAGATCTGATTGGCGTGCTAGATGCGGCAAAATTCGGACGCTGCCACGTTCTGGGCCACTCACTGGGCGGATCGATTGCACAGCAGCTCGCCTTTACCCATCCCGATAGAGTAGATAAATTAGTGATCGCAAACTCCTCTGCGAAGTTCTCACCTATTTCAACAATGGTATGCAACTTTTTCGTAAAGCTCAGGAATCTTGGCATTACAGACGAGAACATCCTTGAAGGAATGGCCCCCTGGCTCTTCTCCGCACCTTTTCTGCAAGGAGGAGAGAATGTGGCGAAGATGATAGACCTTTCTATGCGAAATCCACACCATCAGTCCCTAGTAGGTCAGCGCAGACAGCTGCAAGCTCTTATGAATTTTGATGCAAGAGAGAAGATACATAAAATCAGCGCGCAAACCCTTCTGATCGGCGGAGAGGAGGATCTCCTCTGCGCTCCAAAAGAGCTCTTTGCACTGGCAAATAGCATTCCTAGAAGTCAGCTCTTCCTATTCGAAAACCAGGCCCACATGACTCTCATTGAGAGGCCTGATGAGTTTGCCCAGGTTGCGATCGACTTCTTAAAAAGAAGAGACTAACGTCTTTTCTTTCTACCACAGCAGATTGCAACTGCACCACCGACCACTACAAGTGCAATTCCACCGATGAGAAGAGCTAGAACTTGTGAGTCGTACTGGCTCGCCTTGCTCTTCAAGATGCCACCGATAAGCTCACTCGTCGCATCTTTTGGCATCTGGCTCGTTGCCATCTCGATGTTGCCTTTCGCTTCCGCGATGCGGCCGCTTGCATTGAGCGCATAGAGAATTGCTGCAACGCCAACCAGCATCACAACGATTCCGATAATTCTTTTGATATTCATGGACCTCTCCACATTACATAGTGCTTCATTTTCAACATCTACTAAAATAATGCGGGCAAGTAAAGCATAATTTTGTTTTATTAAAAAAAATCAAGGTATATGAAAAAGAAATGCTTAAAAACAGAACCAGCCTACTCGCGGCTTTTACTACCCTTTGCCTCACTGGCGTATACCTCCCAGCGTTATGGGCGGACAAGGCTGAATCTGAAGCTCTGTGCCAGACCGAAGTTAAGCCCTATAATGTGGGCGCACGCCACATCGAATCAAAAGGCGTGGGTTACCAGCAGGGCTACACGACGGTGGAAGGTTTTTTTACTACACCTAAAAGTCTCGACACCTGCCTCATCCCTTTTCTCGATCTAAGGGGCCACGTCTTCAACAATGGAAAACTGGCAGCAAACGCTGGTCTTGGCGCGCGCTTCATCTCTTCTAGAGTCTGGGGCATTAACAGCTATTACGACTACCGCCGCACAGAGCGCTTCCACTACAACCAGGTAAGCGTTGGGCTCGAATCACTCGGCAAGGTGTGGGACTTTAGACTGAATGGCTACCTGCCCGTCGGTAAGAAGGCGAGCCGCCTCTACCATGTGAAGTTCCACGAGTTTGAAGGCAATAGCATGATCCTTCAAGCAAAGCGAGAATTTGCCATGAAAGGCGTGAACGGCGAGGCCGGAGTGCATATCGAGATGCCGAAGGGCATGAGCTGCTACATCGCAGCAGGCCCCTACTACTTCGAAGGCGAAGGCAAGAACGCAATTGGAGGCGAAGCAAGAGCGCGCGTGATGCTGCACAAGTATCTAGGCGTATCTGTAAACGGCTCCTACGACTCTGTCTTCAAAGGCATCGTACAAGGAGAGCTACGCCTCACCTACCCTTTCGGCCCAAAGAATCACGCTGTTAAATCGCGCGGCAGATCCTGCTCAGACACTCAAGCTCTCTATGCCGTGGCAATGCAGCCCGTCGATCGCAATGAGATCATCGTTGTAGATAGAAAGCGTAAACTTAGCACCGCGATCAATCCCGATACGAACGACCCCTTCTTCTTCATCTTTGTGGATAATACCAGCCACTCGAATGGAACTTTTGAATCTCCTTACAACACGCTTGCAGATGCGCAGAATGCTTCTCATGTAAACGATGTCATCTACGTCTTTCCTGGCGACGGGACAGACACGGGAATGGACGCTGGCATACTGTTAAAAAACAACCAGAGGCTGCTCGGTTCGGCAATCAACCACCAGTTTACTACAACTTTGGGAAGTGTAGAGACCCCGCGTTTTACCTCTAACCCACCTAGCATCAGCAACGCCTCTGGAGTAACTAACGTAGTGAAACTCGCAAGCAATAACGAGGTCTCCGGCTTTACAATCAACGAGAGTACAAACTCAGCGGGCATAGCTGGAGGCACCAGTCCTGGCGCTAGCGGTCAGGAGATCACAAACGCACTCATCACTCATAATACAATTATCTCTGGGGGCATAGCAGCAGGAGATTGTATTCTGTTAGACGGAAATAGCAATCTTGGAAGAGTGATCATCAGCGATAATACGATTCAGAGTCGCTCAACAACAGTTACCTTTGGCACATATTTTACAAATAACTCCCAGGCCGAGATCACAATCAACCGCAACCTCTTTTCGGGTACAGATAGCGCATCTGGACTCTCAAGAGCTATTGTGCTGCAAAACCTAACCTCAAGTTCGGTTGATATCGACTCCAACACTCTCTCTTCGCAAACCCTTCCTGGAGTCTCTTTAGGCATTACCATCGATCATAACGTCGCATCTAACTTAGATGTGAGCATTACAAACAACTTGATTGATATGCCTGCAACAATGGCAGGAGCGATTGCTGCTATCCAAACTACCACCACCCAAGCAGGAAGATTCTCTTTAAACATTGTAGGCAACACTCTTAATCTCCCCGGTTTAGCAAGCGTCGCGGCAGGTATCGACATCTCCTCAAATGCGTCTTCCGGCCTACTATGCGTCAACCTCGAAGAGAATACCATTACCTTGGCTCCTGGCGTCACCGCAGGCAATGGAGCCTTTAGAACCTTAAATAACGCGCTATCCGGCCCCGTTTGCGTAACACTCACGGAGAATACGGCCATCACCCCAAATATCAACCCAGGCTACATCCTCGTCAACAATGCTCCTCCTCCTGCCTTTAACGCGGTGGTAGATCCAAGCAACGTAGGGACGGTCCTTATCCCCACCAATGCCGTCACAAACGGCACCTGCTCCAGCTGCAACTAACTTATTAATAACAAGTAATTTGCATAATTATATATATTAAATCAATTTTAAAATTGATATTAATAAAGAATTAATATAAAATACATTAAAAGTTTTTTAATTATAAAAAAGGATGCTTTATGTCATTATCAGCATGCAGAAGACCAGCAGCAAGGGGCGCCGGCATAGTTTTAAGCCAAAGAACTCCTCTGGCACGTAACCAGAAGACAAAGTACACATCGATACAGATTGGAAAAAGCAGAAACAGCGGACAGTCTAAGCCAGCTAGCCGGCAGCCTATCTTCTCATCTAATCAATCCCAATCGGTTCAAAACCGCGCGGCTCACCTTACTAACTGGCTCTATTTCGAACGTTATGCAAACGGGGTCGCACCACGTCCAAATAATCCTCTGGCGACATACACCGAAGTAGATTCCGCGTACAGACCAGGCAGCCCCCTCCCTTGTTATGAACTACCTACCTACAAAATCCCTTCTGACCTCTGCAGTATCGTGCTCGCACCAGATGCCGACCTTAGCGTGATTACAAAATATCTAAAAAGAGGGGAAGTTCATCTTCCTATCTTTCCTCAGCTCTGTGGAGATATGAGCATTCCAAAGATGGCTGAGATCACTAAGCATCCGAAATCTTCTGTTCAAGTGGCGCCTACAGCATCTACACGCACAGTATTCGTTCTCGAAGAAGATGCTCCTGCTCACTGCCTTAAAACCAGCCTTGGGCCTTTACGCATCACAAGAGCTGTTCGAGGTTTAGATAAAACAAGAATTGATCACAGTATCGCTGTCTCTAAAGCGATCTCTGGATGCAGCGATCTCGTAAAAAATCCAAAATTTGCCTTTTTGCATGAGTCTTTCGGAGCTTCTTACGGCCATCAAAAAGACTCGATCGGCTTCCTTGTTCGCGAAATGATCCCTCGTCCATTTATCCAAGAGAAGCACTCTATGCTTCCTCTTTTTGGCCTCTATTCTAAAGACACCAGAAACCCAGAAGCCCGCGCTACTCTTATTAATCTCATTGAAGCGTCAGATCATGATCCAGAAACATTTGTTCTTGAGAGCATCTACTATCCAATCATCCGCGGATGGGTCGAGATCTACTTAAAAACAGGTGCCATCATTGAAGCACACGGTCAGAATGTAAGCTTTGAGATCGATAAGGATGGGGTTCCTGGACGAGCTGTTTTTAGAGACTTTGATACCTTTATGAGACGCAAAGGTCTTGAAATGAATGGAATCTCTACAGATGGCATGAATCCCTTCAAACTCTTTGAGGATGAAGGAACTGCTGACTCCCCCAAAACTAAAGTGATCATGAGCTTGGTCTATGATCATGAGATGGGAACTCCCTTCGGACGCATCGCCAAGGTATGTGAAGAAGAGTATGGAATTCCGGTGGAAAGACTCCAGGCAAAATGCCGCACGTACATCCGTCAGATCCTGCCTGAAGCCGATCTACACTTTCCAAAAGATGAGACTTACAACAATAAGCCAGGGCCTATTGAACCGGGTAAGCGCGCGGTATTCGTGCAAACACCTGATAAGCCCGTTTGGAGATAGATCCGGGGAATCCTGTCATTGAAAAGGCAGAGAATCTCATAGGGAATAGTGTCACAGAGCCGGGAGATCTCCATGAGGCTGATCTCTTGGCTTTTTTGTTTTCCGATTAGAACAACCTCGTCGCCGACGCGGACCTCTTTATCCCCCACATCTACCATGAGCTGGTCCATGCAGATCGTGCCTACGATCGGGAACCTCTCTCCTCGTATCAGCACCGATCCACGATTCGATAGGCAACGTCTATACCCATCTCCATATCCAATGGGGATGGTGACGATGCGCGTGCGCTTTGGAGTGATGTAGGAGCGTCCATAGCTCACCCCCTCACCTGCCTCTACAACTTTAAAGTAGGAGACCTTCGACTTAAGCGATAAGCAAGGGAGGATCTCTTTTAAGTTTTCAGCCGCGTCTTCGGGAAGATAGCCGAAGGTGATGAGCGAAGGTCTAACCATATCCAGGTGCGATGCAGGATAGTTTGCTGTCGCTCCAGAGTTTGCGAGGTGGCGGATGAGCGGCACCCCCTGGAATACGGGGTGTCGCAAAAGAGTGGTGAAGGCCTCGATCTGCTTTAAAGCAAAGGGATCCTGCGGCTTTTCGGCTGTTGCTATGTGCGAGTAGATGCCGACCAGTTCAAAGCATTCTAGTTTTTTTAGATGCTCGAAAAGATCGATCGCAGTCCCTGTGCGGACTCCAGTCCGCTGCATGCCGGTGTCTACTTCGAGATGCACCTTGCACTTTAGCCCCTTGGCCTTGCACTTTTCTGCGACGAGATCGGCTTTGAATTTGGAACTGATCGTAAATTCGAGGTTAAACTCGATGAGATCGAGAATCTGATCTTCGTGGATCGCGCCGAGCACTAGAATCGGAAGCTTCACTCCTGCTCTCCGCAGATCGACCCCCTCTTGCAGGTGGGCAACGCCAAGATAGTCAAGACCCGCCTCTTCTGCTGCCCTTCCCATCTCACAGAGGCCGTGGCCATACGCATTCGCCTTCACAGGCAGGCAGAAAAGAGCCTCTCCGATGTGACGACGCATGACCATCACATTCTTTCTAAATTGAGTGAGATCGATCTCTATCCAGGAAGGATGCGGATACTTCTGCTGCTTCATAAGAGACCTCTCTACTCCTCTTTTCCGGGGACTACATCGGGAAGGAAGCCTCCGGCCTGCTTCTGCCACATCTTGGCATAGTGGCCTCCTTTTGCTAGGAGCTTGCGGTGAGTTCCCTCTTCTACAATTTTTCCCTGGTCAAAGACGAGGATCCTATCCATCTTAGCAAGCGTCGAGAGGCGGTGCGCGATCACGATTGTCGTGCGTCCTTGCATCAGTTTTTCAAGGCTCTCTTGAATGTAGGTCTCTGTGACAGAATCCAGCGCGGAGGTCGCCTCGTCGAGAAGGATGATCGGGGCTTTAGCCAGCATCGCTCTTGCGATCGCTATGCGCTGGCGCTCTCCCCCGGAGAGCTTCGTTCCCCTCTCCCCTACCTGCGTGTCATATCCATCGGAGAGTCTCTTGATAAACTCATCACAGTGCGCAAGTCGTGCGGCTTCCACGACCTCTTCTTTTGTAGCATCGATCCGCCCAAAGCGAATGTTCTCCTCAAGCGAGCGGTGGAAGAGGAGAGGATCTTGCGGGATCAGCGAGATCTGGCTGCGAAGAGACTCAAGCGTAACCTTCGAGATCTCCTGCCCATCGACCAGAATCTTACCCGTCTCTACGGCGTAGAAGCGCAAGATGAGGTTGACAAAGGTCGACTTTCCTGCTCCGGAGAAGCCGACGAGCCCCACCTTCTCTCCCCCCTTGATATGCACATCTTTATTACGAAAGAGACTCCTCTTTCCGTAGTGGAATGAGACGTTGGCAAAGACGATCTCCCCCTTTGTAACCAGAAGAGGCTTCGCATCTGGATGGTCGAGCACATCCTTTGGATCCTTCATGACGCTGAGCGCCTGCTTTGCAATTCCAAGGGATTGAAAGAGTCCTGGAAGCTCCATGCCGGTGATCCACATGACCATCAGCACGTTCCATGTCGTATTGAAGATCTGGATGACCTCTCCCGTTGTGAGCTTCCCTTGAAGCCAGAGATAGATCATCAAGCCGTTAGTTAGAACTCCGCCCACGGTAAATGCGACAGCTCCCATGCAGATGCGCATCAGCTCCACCTGCTTCTTCGAAAGAACATTCTTCTGCTGCTCTTTTGTCTGAAGCGTCTGAATACGCGCCTTCTCAAATTTAAAGCGGTAGAAGAGATTAACAGCGAAGTTGTTGGTCAAACTATCGACGATCTTGCCCAGAAGCTCGCTGCGCACCTCACCATGGACATGCTCGAATTTTCCACATCTGCGAGAGAAGAGGAAGCAGATCGTGAAGTGTATCACGATCCAGCAGGCGAGAATACCAGCAAAGAGAAGATTAACACGCGCAAAGAAGATAATGCCGAGCAGACAGCCGAGAAGAGCTGGGAAGAAGAGCGTGAGCAGCTGCTGCATCACAAGCGTCACCTGCGTGGTCATGTCGGTGATCTTATTGGCAAGACTCCCCGCAAAGTGCTCATTGAAATATTTGGGTGAGTGGTACTGGATATGGTCGAACATCTCCATGCGGATGTCAGCTTCAAGTTTGGGGATCGCCCGCATGAGCATGAAGCCCTGCGCACGAAATCCCATCTCGATTCCTGCCCAGAGAAGCAATCCATAGAGAGCTGGTGTTGCAAGTGCAGCCCAGGCTGCGGCTCTTTCGACCTCATACTTAGTGAAGATATCGATGACTACCTTCAACAGGTAGGGCCAGAGGACGTTGTCAAAAGACCAGCATAGCGAGACGAGGCCGATGCTTAAAAATGTCCACTTTTGCAAGCGGACGAAGTGCCAGATAAACGAGGAGAGCTTCTTTTGCATGAACCTATCCTTTGATATCAAAAACAAACGGAACACCCTGCTCTGCAAAGAGCTTCTGCTGCTCCTTAAAAAACTTGTCGGCGAGCTTCTGGAAGCCGCCACTCTCTTTAAACTCTTTTAAAAAAGAGTTCGCTTGTGCTTTGAGCTGGGTATCTTCAAGACGCATTCCCATCGCCCAGTACTCTTTGACAAAGGGGTTTAAATTGGCTTTCGTAGCTTCAGGGTATTTCTGCCACTCGGCTAAGATCGAAAACTGATCATACAGGAAGGCGTTGCATTTAGCTTGCACAACCTCTAAAACACAGCTCGACTCTCGATCGAGTGCGATCACCTGAGCCTGTTTAAAATATTTGCGTGCAAATACCTCGCCAGTCGTCCCCATCTTAACCGCGATCTTATTGCCTGTGAGATCCAGCCCATCAATGGAACTTGCCGCTGTCTTCTTACTGATAAGCGCACATAGACCCGTCTCGAGATAGGGACTCGAAAACCCGATAGCTTTCTCTCTTTCGGGCGTAACCGACATCGACGAGATGATAAGGTCGATCTTCTTCGATTTAAGCGCAAAAATAAGACCTACAAATGGGGTACCGACTATCTCCACTTCTCGGCCTAAATAGGCGCCAAGAGCTTTTGCTAAATCGACACTCACTCCCCAGGGCTTGCCCTGGTCATCAACGGATTCAAAAGGGTAGTAGGAGAGCTCCATCCCCACGCGCAGCGGAGGATTCTCTTGAGCATGCAGACACGAAGCTGCAAAGAGAAGGAGGGCGAGAATAGACCTCTTTCGAAATTCGCTTTGCTCGGAAAAATTGAGGTTTTTTGTGCAGATTTGCCGCAAAATTTTGAGAGCATGTGTAAACACATGGTCGAAAAATTTTGTGTCAAAGATGCCGAAAAGGCCAATTTTAACGAGTAAATGGAGTTTCGAAAGAGGTCTAAACCTGTTCATAATTAATACTTAAGCACTTTCGACAGATAATCCGCAACCTGCGGCTCTTTTGGATGAGAGAGAAGCTCTTTTGTAGAACCACTCTCGATGAGAAGTCCCCTGTCGATAAAGATGAGAGAGTCTGCCACCTTCATCAAAAAATTAATATGGTGACTAACGAGAAGGAAAGAGATCCCCTCTTTCTTTAGTTCAACGATAAGATCGAGTACCTCTGATGTCATCAAAGGGTCTAGAGCAGAGGTCGGTTCATCGAGCAGGAGTAGAAAGGGTTTATTTGCTACGGCGCGAATGATGGCAACGCGCTGACACTGCCCGCCAGAGAGCTCATGCGGTTTTTTATGCGCATCCGCCTCTAGTCCAAAACGCTTAAGCAGCGCCTCTCCTTTTTCTACCGCCTCTTCACGTGTATTTCCATGCACCTCATGCAGAGGAAGCACGATGTTATCCAACGCAGAAAGGTGAGGAAAAAGATTCCAAGATTGAAAGACCACTCCCAGAGATCTACGGTGGTTAATCAACTCCTGGTTATTTTCGAAAGGGATCCTCTTTTGATTGAGCAGGATCTCCCCGCTTGTCGGTTCAACAAGACCTGCAATCAGCCTTAAAAATGTAGACTTTCCTCCACCCGAGGGACCGATGATTCCGAGTACGCCAAAATCCAGATCAACAGAGACCTTATGGAGGAGAGCATGCGAGCCCACCTTCTTACTCAGGTCTGTAATCTTAAGCTTCATGTTTTGTGCGCCTCTCGAGATAACGACTAAAAAGCGAAATGGGCAGAGTCAAAATCAGGTATCCGACCGCAAGCGGAAAGTAGCACTCAAGCGTGCTGAAGGTCGCGCTGCTGATCTGCTGCGCAGCATAGGTGAACTCGCTGATGCCAAGGATAGAGAGAAGAGAAGAGTCCTTGATGATCGATGCGAACTGCCCTGCAAGTGGCGGTAGAATCTGCCTAAAGGCGATTGGGAAGATCACAAAACGGTAGGTCTGCGGCTTTGTCAGGCCGATCGAGTAGGCCGATTCAAGTAGAGTCTTGCGCGTATTTTCAATGCCAGCTCTTAAAATCTCGGCGATATAGGCCCCACTGAAAATCGAGAGAGTGAGCACGCCGACAAGGTAGCGGTTTTGAATGTGCGCGGAAGCTGCAACTACATAAAAAAAGAAGAGAAGCTGCACAAGAAGCGGCGTTCCCCGGATGATTTCGATATAGATTTGAGAGAGGTAGCGGAGCGGAAGGAGTTTCGACTGGCGCATCAGGCTTGCCACTACGCCAATAATCAGACTTAAAACCAAGCTCGCCAGTGCAAGGCCGATCGTCGTATACCAGCCATTCAGAAAGACCTGTCTATACGCCCAGATCGCATCCCAGTGGTAGACCTGCGAAAAAAACGCAGCTGAAAAAAGGGCGCATAGCGCCCCTAATACGAGTAGAAAACTGAAGACCTTGGAGAACAAGAAACACCACTTGTTGGAGACTGTTAGTTCTGTTCCAAGTTCATACAGTAAGTGCTAATATCTCTGCAAAAGCGTTTCCAATCCTGCCAGTCAGCTTGTAGAGTCTTTTTCAGAGTTTTTATCTCTCGGTTCAGCTGCTTCAGAGAATCTTTATCTTTTGTGCGCTCTTTTTTATACTCTTTATACTGTTCTTTAAGCTGAGTGAAGCTCGCGAATTTCGCAAGCAGATCGGCTGTGAGCTTTTCTATCTTCTCTTCTGCGATTGCGCGGTTTGTCGAAAGGTACTGTTTTACCTGTTCGATTAGATCGCTCTTCTGTTCGCTGATAATGGCTTCTTGGATGCGAATACCGCTAATTCTTCTTAAGTTGTGTGCGAGTTTAAACTTAGAAAGGGTCCAGATCAGCCACTTCGTTGGATCGAAGTGGAACCAGCGCACCCCATTGCGGTAGTCACTAGCAAACGTATGGTGGTAGTTGTGGTAGCCTTCGCCGAAAGTGAAGATCGACATCAGGTAGTTATCCACTGCTGAGTGCTCCTGGCTAAACTTCTGACTTCCCCAGGTGTGGGCAAGAGAGTTAATAAACCAGGTGAAGTGGTGAAGCACAAGCATGCGAACGCCCCAGATGAAAACAAAGGCGCTGAGGTAGTCATTAAAAAGGTAACCGAAAAAGAGGAATACGAGAGCATTGCACAGCATCATGAGCAGACCATAATACTTATGCTGGAACGCCAGCAGGCGGTTCTTGCTCAGGTCGGCGATGATCTTGGGATCGATCGGGTCGGCTTTATGAAAGAGCCAGAGCACGTGAGCGTACATAAACCCTTTTTTGATCGAATAGGGATCGCGGTCTGTATCGACGAATGCGTGGTGCTTGCGGTGGTCTGCTGCCCACTTGAGCGCGCTACCCTGCGTTGCAACGGTTGCAAAAAAGAGGAGAACCGCTTCCACAACTGGATTGATCTTATAGGTCTGGTGGGAGTAGAGCCTGTGATAGCCCGCAGTCACGCTCATGCCGGATATGTACATGAGAACGCCCGCTGTAACGCAGAGTCCCCAAGAGGGAGAGTGGTTTATAAAGTAGATAGGCAGACCAATTAACAGTGCAAGATGATAACCGACGATAAATACAATCACACCCCAATCATATCTTTTTGACTTCATAGATAGACTTTCCTTAATTTTTTGATACTTCCGACCACTATAACAGGTCTGAAGGAAAGCCTACAGCGAATTTCTACTTTCCCTCCTTTTTCTAACTATAAACAATTTATAATTAATACTTTGTGTTATACATATGTTTAAAAAAGAAGACCCGCCCGGGAAAATGGATGTTTGTGTCCATTTCTTCTCCGAGCGCCTCTCAGAAGTAAAATTATTTTTAAATAATGGTGGGCTCGTCTATAGGTAAGAGTAAGGTCTTAACAATAGAGGAGGCCTCTATGATGATGCATGCTGCGGTTAACCCAATCATCTCATTGATTGCTGGTATTCTGATTCTCATCTTCCCTACGATTCTAAACTACATCGTGGCTGTTTATCTGATCTTAATTGGACTTATCGGTATTTTAGGAAAGATGTAGGTTAAATATGCCGCTTATTAAAGGATCTGCTGCAAAGTCAAAGAAGGGCATCTCTGCAAATATCCGCAAAGAGATTCACGCAGGAAAACCCCAGAAGCAAGCAGTTGCCATCGCACTTAGCCAGGCGCGCAAGTCGGGCGCTAAGATCCCGAAAAAGAGCAGACGCAAAGCAGCCTAAAAATTTCTGCAGTTGCTCCTTATTTCAACTCAGGAATAAGCTCCTTCAATTCAGAAGGAGTATTTCATGTCTTTTAAATCTGTTAGTGAACTGGCTAAAAATGGAGTTACAACCATCTTTGGTATCAGAGCTGTGAGAGATTTTCAAAATGGCGAAGTTGTAAGCGGCCTGGTTACATCTGGCGTCGAACTCGCTTGGGACTACTGCAGCGATTCAGACAATCAAAGCTTAAAAGACAGGGTAATGACCTTGCTATTTGTGAATGCTGCTGCGGCTCTTTCAGCTGCAGGAGCAAAGAGGCTATTTGCAAGGGCCTACAAAGAGGGAGCGGCGTTTGTTGTAGGTGGAACAGGCATCTGCCTGGCAGCTGCCCAACACTTTGTAAGCGATAAAACAGCTTTTGAAAAGGGCGCCAAGCTCACGCTATTTATTTCAGCTTGCGGAACTGTCTACACCCTGGGAGAGCTCACCTACCTTCTCTATAAGCACTCGCAGCGCGAGCGCATCCCCTGCGAAAGCGATCTTCCAACTTCCATGACTCGAGAAAATGAAGGATATCTCAAAAAAAAGGTCTCGGGAGTAAGAAGCGCTTGCGAAAGTCTTGTGGAGAGTTGCACAAACAGACTGTTTGGCGCAAAAGCAGCAGCCACGCAAAAGAAAAACGCCTAAAAACTCTCTCTTTTGGAGTGCGGCGACCCGGCGCCGCTTTTCTCTACATCGCCTCGGCGATGTTTCTTTAAGGAGAGATCGCCAGGTCGATCTCGAAAAAAGCGGCGCCGGGTCGCCGCACTCCAAAAAGAAAGAGATGTTACTTGCCTTTGTGGGCAGCTTTGAAGACGAGCGCTGCCACAGCGCCGCCTGCTAAGTTGCCAACTAGGAAGATCCAGAGGTTTGCCCAGCTGCTCAGATTCATGATTGTGATTCCGAGAGCCACTGCAGGATTGAACGCTCCGCCAGAGACAGCACCAACGGCATAAGCACCAACCAGCACGGTAAAACCGATCGCCCAGCCGAAGTAGGAGTTGCCCTGAGTTGCGTTTGCAGTTGCGACGTTAAGCACAACATAGCAGAGCGCAAAAGTGAAGAGGAACTCAGCAAGGAGAGCCTTCATCACATCGGGCGTCATCGCCATTTGAGGCGCGCTTCCCTTGAAATAGATGGTCAAACAGCCTGCGACTACACCTGCAATCAGCTGCACGATCCAGTAAGAGAAGAGCTCTTTTGACTTGAGCTTACCACGCATATACACAGCAAGAGAGACTGCTGGGTTATAGTGGCCGCCTGAGACGTGTCCACCAGCAAATACCATCACAGCAAGAACCGAACCGATCGCAAGCGGTGCCATCACACCTGCTGAATTTGGGTCGATCACTGTCATACCTACAGTGAGAACGAGAAAAAACGTTCCGATGAACTCATAAATTAGCTTCATATATTCCTCCTTTATATTTAGGAATCTATCCAAGGTGATAAAATTATTTGTATATTTTTTACCAGGTTTTTATGATGGGCAGAACTCCTTCAAATGAGAAAAAAATGCGAAAAAAATATCTCCTCTCGGCGCTCTGCCTCTTCTCTTCAGTTGCAAATGCAACGACACTTACTTGGATAAGCACGACAACCGGGGGAGGGACGCCAAACTGGAGCAACCCCGCCAACTGGAGTCCAAGTGTTATCCCTGCAAATGGAGACTCTCTCTTCTACCCTTTTCAAGCCAATGCCGTGGGAGCTAGCGATAATGACATCGGGACATTGAATATCACCTCCTTCCTATTCAATCAGGGATACAGCGTAACAGGTCTACCATTGACTCTTGGATCGGGAGGTTCTCAAGGAAGCGCAGTCGTCAGCAACCTAACCACACTGGATGATATCTTCATTGCAAATGATATGACCTTTTTAAACGAGGTTAATTTTCAAGTGAATGGCCCCTCGGGTCAGCGGTTAGTCTTAGGCGGTGCGATTGATGAGGGAGGATTTAATTATGATGTTACGAATAGCACCGGAACGCTCGTACTCGGAGGAACGGTTACAAATCCAGGAATGGCGAATGTCCAATCAGGAACGCTGATTGTCAATCAAGATACTATCCCCGACGATACTGTTCTTGGAAACCAAGCGACGATCAACTTCAATTTCGATGGCATAACCGATGGAACCTATACCGGAGGATTTGCGGGTTCTGGGACGATCATGAAAGATGGACCGAGAACTCTCTTTCTAGCGGGCACGAATGATAGCAGCGCAGCAATGAAGGTGATGGACGGCACTTTGCAAGGCGACGCCTCAACAATCAAAAATGATGTGCGCATTGCAGCTCCTGCCACCGTTGTTTTCAACCAAGTGAGTGATGGAATCTTTGATGGGACGATGACCGGCGCAGGCGCTGTAACCAAAATGGCAAGTGCTACTCTCATCATGAAAAAAGACACCTCATACACCGGCCTAACTTCCATTCAAGGCGGAACACTCGAGTTTCAAACTCCAGGGCCTGGAGGAGATGTCACTCTCTCTACTGGTACGCAGCTCACTCTCAATCCATCTACAAGCGGTACGCTTCCTGGAAATATTACAGAAACAGGCGTCAGCACTGTCTCAAAAAAGGGAGCCAATGCTGTTGCACTTCCAGGAACTAGCACTGTTTCGAACACTCAAGTAAACGGCGGCCAGCTGACGGTATCTGGAACCTTAACAAGCAGCGCAACAACCATCGTAAATGCAGGAGGCTCGCTCGCCACCGTCCCAGAAGGAACAGTAAATTCCGGATCGATGATCGTTGTGAACGATACGGGAGAGATTAAAGGAGGAGGAACCTTTACCGGAGGCGTCGATGTAAAAAAGGGAGGAAAAGTAAAAACGCGTGGATCGATCGTCACCATGAACGTTGTTGGAAACGTGGATTTTGCTGCGGGCTCGATCCTTGAAACAGAGCTCTCCCCTACCGTGAGCTCTCTCTTGAATGTCACAGGCAATGTCAACATCACGCCAGGCTCTACACTCTCTCTGGTCTTTGAACCCGGAATTTACACTCCCGGCACTTCTGAAGTCGCTATTCAGACAACAGGGACGATCAATACTCCTCCATTTACATCTGTAATTTCCAATTCTGCCATTCTGAGCGCTACGCAGCAGTTTCTTCCCAATCAGCTAAATCTCATCATCACCGCCTCTCCATTTGCTTCAGTTGTAACCAGCGGCAACGCGGGAGCTGTTGCAAAGTGTATCGACAAGATAGAGGCTTCTTGCTCTAACAGCGACATGAGCACGGTAATCGGCCTTCTCTCGGTTGAGCCAGATGCTGCAAGCCTTTCAAGCGCTTTAAACCAGCTTCAGCCCGCTCTTTACAAAGCACTTACTCTCACGCAAGAAAACGACACGGTTCAATTTGCAAACGCGATTAACAATCGCCTTGAAGAGCAGTATCAGGCCTCGTGCGTGAAAAATCACGACACTATTGACTTCTGGGGCGATCTCTACATCGACCAGATGCGTCAGAGCACGAAAGGATCTCTAGAGGGCTTCCACTCTCTCTCTTCCGGCGTGATTGTCGGAGTCGACCGCCTCTTCAGCCAGCACACCTCTGTAGGAGCAGGTGTGGGCTACTCCCACTCCAACGTCGATTGGAATCGCTCAGGCGGCGATGATGGCAGAATCAACAGCTTCTTCGGATCACTCTATGCCAACTACTTTACGAAGCGCTACTTCCTCAACCTCGCGTTAATCTCCGGCTACTCCAGATATAGCGCGGAAAGAAGGATCGACTTCTCCTCGATACACAGAACTGCAAAACTGGAGGACAATGGCGGATATGAGCTGATGGCTCACTTCAGCCCTGGCCTTCTCTTCAAGGTCAAGAAGGTCGACCTGATCCTCTTTGGAATCGTCGACTACGTCTTCCTCCACCAGAACAGCTTTACAGAGAAGGGAGCAAAATCTTTAAATCTCTCTGTAAAATCGAGCCGCTCTACCCTCTGGCGAGAGGAGCTCGGACTTGAGGCCACGCGCTGCATCACACTAAAAAGCTCGAAGTGGATTCCACTTGTGAAACTTGGCGTCGTGCAAGAAAACCGTCCAAGCGGCGGCCACTACTCTGCAAGCTTTCATGACACGAGCTGCTGCACCTTCACCGTGAAGGGGTTAAATCCAAATCACACGCTGGTTGCCCCCTCGATTGCCCTCACAGGCCTCTGGTTTGATGACAGGCTGGTAGCCACCGTCCGCTACGATGCAGAGCTCGGCCATAAATACCAGAACCAGCGCGGAAATCTGCAGGTCGGCTACGCCTTTTAAAATGGACCTCTTTCGAAACTCCATTTACTCGTTAAAATTGGCCTTTTTGGCATCTTTGCCACAAAATTTTTCGACCATGTGTTTACACATGCTCTCAAAATTTTGTGACAAATCTGCACAAAAACCCTCAATTTTTCCGAGCAAAGCGAATTTCGAAAAAGGTCTAATAAATTTCAATTCTTGAATTTTGAGGGTCTAAGCGTCACACTTATCGGATGGCATTAAAAAGACCCTTCTTTCTTGGAAAGCTTGAGCTTCCTTCAAATATTTTTTGCGCACCCTTAGCGGGCTGCTCGGATCTTCCTTTCCGCAAGATGACCTCGAAGTATAAGCCGGGCCTCATCTACTGCGAGATGGTGAAGATGGACGCCCTCATCCGCCATAATGCTCAGACCTTTCGCCTTCTTGATTATGAGCCCTCGATGCACCCGATTGGCGCGCAGCTCTGCGGCAGTAAGCCCGAGATCGCTGCCGAATGTGCAAAAATGATTGAAGACCGCGGCTTTGACGTCCTAGACCTGAACTGCGGCTGCCCCGTGGATAAGGTGACCAAAGATGGCAGCGGTTCTGGAATGCTTAAAACACCAGAGAAGATCGGAGAGATCATCGCCAACATGGTAGCTGTTGTAAAGATTCCAGTGACGGTTAAGATCCGGGCGGGATGGGATGAGGGAAGCATCGTAGGACCTTTGATTACAAAGATCGCTGAAGAGGCGGGAGCCGCAGCGATCTGCATCCATGGTAGGACGCGCGAACAGGGCTACCGAGGCCCCGCAAAATGGGACTACATCCGCGAGTGCAAGCAAGCGGCAAAAACAATTAAAGTGATCGGCAATGGCGACATCTACGACGCTGAAAGCGCAGAGAGGATCTTCAACTACACAGGGTGCGATGCGATCCTCGTCGCCCGCGGCACGATGGGACAGCCCTGGATTATTGAAGATATCTACCGCCACTTCACGGGCCTTCCTCCTCTTACCTATTCCGGTATCGACTGCAGAGACGCCTTCTTGGAGCATCTCGAACACATCGTCGCCTACAAAGAGGAGCATAAGGCTGCTCTAGATCTGAGAAGAGTCGGCTGCTGGTTCCTGCGTGGCATCAAAGGCGCCAAAGATCTGCGCGAGGGGATCAACCGCTCGAAATCGATCGTTGAGATCCGCGCGATGATCAGTAACTACCCATGGCACGAGTGCTCGCTTGAGCAAGCACCACAAGAAGAGGAGACGTGTGACTCTCTTTCTTAACTGCCAATCTGTGAGCAAGTCGTTCAGCACGCGAATGCTCTTCCGCGACCTCTCATTTAGCATTTTTTCTGGAGACCGCGTCGGACTGATCGGCCCCAACGGTTCTGGCAAGACTACTCTTCTAAAAATTCTCGCGGGCTGCGAAAAAGCCGACTCGGGAACCTTCTCTGTAAAGCGGGGCCTAAAAATCGGCTACGTGCCCCAGTCTTGTGAATTTCCAGATGAGAAGCCCGAGAGCGTGCTCTTAAGCGCACTTAAAGCAGATGAGAGACCCGACTACGAGAAAGAGCTCCTCGTACAGACATGGCTTAGCAAGCTAGGATTCACAGGCGAAGAGGCTTCGGCGCAGAAGCTATCAGGAGGATGGAAGAAGAGGCTCAGCGTTGCGATGGAGCTCATCTCCTCCCCCGATCTTCTGCTTCTCGATGAGCCGACCAACCACCTAGATCTCGAGGGCATTCTCTGGCTAGAAAAATTCCTGGTAAAAGAGGTCGACTCCTATCTCATCGTGAGCCACGACAGATACTTCCTTCAGAACATGATCAACCGCACTGTAGAGATCAACTCTCTCTATCCCAACGGACTCCTTGCAATCGACGGCACCTACTCCCACTTTCTAGAGATCAAAGAGTCGTTCATCAAAGGGCAGATCGAACAGGAGAGGTCGATCGCATCTAAAGCGCGCAGAGAGCTCGACTGGCTCCGCACCTCTCCGAAAGCGCGCACGAGCAAGTCTAAATCGAGAGTGGAAGATGCGCATGAGATCTTAAAAGAGCTCTCTCAGGTCCAGCGAAGAAACATGCAGAAAAAGGCTGATGTCGACTTTGCAGCCACAGAGCGCGAAACGCAGAAGCTGCTCGTCGCAAAGAATCTATCGAAAGAGCTCGGCGGAAGAGTTCTCTTTAAACACCTCGACTTCACACTCTCTCCCGGCACAAGAATCGGCCTCATGGGGCCGAACGGCTCTGGAAAGACCACGCTGCTTAAAATGCTGGCGAATGAGATGACCCCCGATCAGGGAACGATAAAAAGAGCCGATGGCCTCCAGATCGTCTACTTCGACCAGCACCGCGTCCAGCTCTCTCCAAAACTCACCCTGCGCGAAGCGCTCTCTCCTAACGGCGACTTTGTTCGCTTCCGCGGCGAGATGATCCATGTGAATGGCTGGTGCAAGCGCTTCCTCTTCACTCCTGAGATCCTCGACATGCCGATTGAGAAGCTCTCCGGCGGCGAAAGAGCGCGCATCTCAATTGCACACCTGATGCTGCAGCCCGCAGATCTTCTTCTTCTCGATGAGCCTACAAACGACTTGGATATTCCCACACTGGAAACACTGGAAGAGAGCCTGATCGACTTCCCCGGTGCGCTTGTTCTCATTACGCACGACAGGTGCATGTTAGACCGCATCTGCAACACCCTCGTCTCTTTCGGTGATCCAGAAAATAACATGCTCTATCCCGACTACAGGCAGTGGGAGGCCTCGCGCAAGAGCGCTCCTGCCCAGAAAAAAGAGAAGAAAGAAGAGAAGAGCGCACCCGTTCCTGCCCCTTCAAAGACGAAGCTCACCTACGCTGAGAAGAAAGAGTATGATCAGATCGAGAGAAAGATCTCCCAGCTAGAAGAGAAGGTACAGGGGCTCAATCTGCAGCTCGAAGACCCGCAGATCGCCCAAGTCCCCGAGCAGCTCCAGCTCCTCTGCACCGAGATCGGCCTGGCCGAAAACCAGATCGAGCAGCTCTACATCCGCTGGGCCGAACTCGCCCAAAAACTCGAAGGCTAAAGAGACGGAAAAGAATTTCTTTCTTCTGCGCGCGTCCTTTCTCTGCCCATTTCCTGTCCATTTTTTGTTCATTTCTTCTTCTGCGCGCTCTTTTCTTCGCGCGCCAGCGCTAGTGTAGCCAGCCTTGCTGAAGGAGAGGAAGGGAGAAGTCGAGGAAGGAGCGGGTGTCTGTATGTTGGGATGTGAGGACAGCTTGACGGTGCTCGAGAAGCTTCTCGTTGCCCTTGAAGAGGAAGCTCATCAGCTGCTTTAGCTTATTGACGCGCACCCTTACCGACATATCTGCAGGGATCTCTTGGATGTAGACCTCAAAGTAGCGCAGAAGGTCTGCCCAAGCAGGTGTGTAGGGCTTTCCGGAAAAGTGGGCGCGTATCTGGTGGAAGATGAAGGGGTTGATGATGCTACCGCGTCCAATCATGAGGGCGTCGCATCCTGTTCTCTTGAGCATCTCAAGAGCGCCTGCGACGTCTAAGATATCGCCATTTCCCACGAGGGGTATTCTCAATAGCGACTTCGCCTCAGCGATCAGCTCCCACTTCGCAGGAGGCCCATAGCCATCCGTTTTTGTGCGGGGATGCAGGGTGATGTAGGAGACTCCGCTCTCCTGCGCTGCTAAGATATTCTCCTTGAAAAGGGAGATATCCTCATACCCGGAACGCATCTTGATTGTTACGGGAATGGAGACCGCCTGCACCAGAGCCCTTGCAACCTCATAAAGGAAGTTAGGCTCCTTCAGAAGGCTTGAGCCCGCTCCCCTACCCGTCACTGTGTTGGATGGGCAGCCGCAGTTGAAATCGATGCGGCGCGCTCCCCTCTTTTCGATCTCTTGTGCCATAGCGGCCATGAGCTCCGGGTCAGATCCCATAAGCTGGGCTGCAAGCGGCATGGGAGCTAGCTCGTCTGCCTCATAAACAGCTGCTAAACTGCGGACATGGGCGTTCTTGGGAACGCGCAAAAAGTCTCGAACCGCCTCATCGAAGCCCCCTACGGCTGCCATCGCTTTGCGAAAACAGCGATCCCCCACTCCCTCCATTGGAGCGAGAATCAAGAAAGGGCATCCATGAGGATCTTTTGGTAGAAGCGCTGTCATAAAATCAAGATTTTCAACAGATTATGGATAAAAGAGAATAAAAATCTCAAACTAAAAATAACTTTATATACATTAAAGATATTATTTAGTTAATATATAATTAAAACCAGAGAGGTATTAATTATGGGCTCAATTCCACCCGTCTCCCCAACTCCGCCAAACTTCCCTTCTCAACCAGAAGGACCGAGCGGACAAGCGATCTACAACAAACTCGAGAGTTTCATCGAACAGTATCGCACCGCGATGCAAGAGTATATGGATCAGCCCTCTCCTAAAGACCCAAGAGCTGTAGAAGCCGTGATGGAAAAGATCAAGAAGTATCTAGAGAAGCATGAGGCTGCGATCGAAAAGCTCTCCCCCACCTGCGGACAGTTCTTAAATAGCACCATCAGCTCTATTAATAATTTCATTGAAGACCCGAATCCAGGCTCTCTGGACATGGTAAACGAGCAGCTAACGCAGCTCCACTGGCTTATCGGCAACGAGAACTAAGCTATTCAGCTTTAAAGTATTTCCCGTATTCCAGCGGCTGGCCGCTCTTCCAGGGGCAGTAGCTGTTGCAGAAGTCGACCCTTTCGCTTAGCGGAGGGTGACTGCAGCGCCAGAATCTATAAAGCGCGCCAGGACGCGGATTGGCAAGGTTCTGATGTTGCAGAGCGAGGAACGCCTCTCCTGCTGCCTGGTTATTCTGTGTTATCTCCAAACCAAAACGATCTGCCTCATGCTCCATGCAGCGCGAAATCGCGTTGTCGAGCGGACTTGTCAAAAACATGAATAGGCTTGTTAGCAGAAGCAGCAGCGGAAGCGAGGCGATGCTGTAGAGGTGCTTAAACCCGAATCTCTTCTGATAGCGATGCATCAAGAAGTTTGCGGCCCTGTATGTCAGATAGAAAATTAAGAAAGAGAGAGCGGAGAAATAGACGAGCAGCCACCAGATATGGTGCAAAACATAGTGGCCCATCTCATGTCCCATCACAAAGAGGATCTGATCGGGCGTCATCTTTGCAATTGTGGTGTCCCACAGAACGATTCGATTGGTTCTTCCAAAACCGACAACGTAAGCGTTTAATGCATTTGTATCTTGGCTCTTATCCACCTCATACACACGGCCGCCTTCGATTCCAGCACGTGCTGCCAGACTTAATATCTGCTGCTCGAGCTTCTTATCTTTCATCGGCCCAAAATTGTTAAAGAGCGGATCGATCCAGATCGGCTGAATGAACATCGTAATAAAAGCGATAGCGATGCTCACAAGGCTTCCGTAGAGCCACCATCTGCGCGGGCTCTTCTTCAGCAAGAGATAGAAGACCCAGACAAAGGCGATCGAACCTACGATTGTAACGATAAGGCTCTTCCCATAATTAGAGAACCATCTACCGATCGTCTGATTTGAGAGGCCGTAGGCGTGTTCACGAATAAATCCAGCATAGAAATCGAGAGGAAGATTAAGTAGGGTGAAGAGGCAGGTGAATATCACGAGGTAGAGTGCGATGGCAAAAAACCAGCGCTTTCCCCACTTCTCAGAAAAAGAGGCCAGCTTTCCAGTAAATCCTGTAACAAGAAAGAGGAGAGGAACGATCAGACTCCAGGCTTGATTCAATATCCAAAGGAGATTTCCACTATTATAGTAGCGCATCGCCTCTTCTGTCGCTTCCGGAACAACCACATTTGCGCAAGCTGCAGCAAGAATATTCAGCATAAAAGTAAAAACCCTCTTCAAATTTTTTAAAAATTTAACCATGATGTATCAGATCAAAAACGTCAAGCCATGAACCTATACGCTCTAATCTTCACTCTCTTCTCTCTCCTCTTCAATTGTGCAGAGGCCTCTCTTCGCCCCTATCTGAAGCGCGTCGAGAATAAAAGAGAGGGCTCTCAGATCAGAAATATCGACTTCATCTATCTGATTAACTTAGAACAGAGGCCCGATAAGTTTGCAGGGTGCATGAGGCAGCTTGCCCCCTACAACATCTCCCCTCATAAGTTCTTTGGCATCTACGGATGGAGACTCCCCACTCATGTGCTCGATCAGATCGGCGTAAAATTTCTCCCCAGCATGTGGACAGGACGGGAGAACGCCCTCCACTTCTACCCCAATGGAAATGGCTCCTGCCAGATGATCGCTTTAAACGACTCTTGGTATGGGAAGACCTGCTTTTCAAGCTGGATGACTCCAGGCGCCATCGGCTGCACGCTAAGTCATCTCTCGGTTCTGCAGGACGCTTATGATTCTGGTTATGAGACGATCTGGATCATGGAAGATGATATTCTTGTAGCTCAAGATCCTCACAAGCTGTCGGCGCTCATCGATGAGCTAGATCTTCAAGTTGGCAAAAATGGGTGGGATCTTCTCTACACAGACTGCGACTATCTGATGGGACTTGATGAGAGCCGCGACCTTCAAGCGCAGGTGCCGATGAAGTGGAGGCCCGACATGCCCTCTTTCAATCTGAGAATACTTCTAGAGCACACAGATGTAGGCGACGACTTCATAAAGATCGGCAGCCGCATCCGCACCCATTCGATGATCTTGCGCCGTTCAGGAATTAAAAAGATTCTGGATTTCTATCACACACACCACATCTTCATGCCCTACGATCACGAACTCGGTTTCATTCCGAATATTCGCCTCTTTGTTGTTAGGGAGGGTATAGTCACAAGTGCCGAGGCTGTCTCCGACACCAAAAATTTTCATTTTTGAAAAAATTGATGATAGGTTAGGGTCTGAAAAACCACATCAAGGGGGGAACAGAAGATGGCCTCAGTTAAAGAAGTCTACTCGAAAGAGAAGTGTGAAGAAGTCACAACCTACGTCTCAGCAAGCGATAAGATTAAAGATCCTTCGATCACAGAAAAGTATTACGATCTAGTCACCGATTTTTATGAATTTGGATGGGGAAAATCCTTCCATTTCGCTCCTCAGACAAGAACAGAGAAGACAAAAGATGCGATGCTCAGACACGAGCTGAAGGTCGCAGATACTCTGAAGCTAAAGCCAGGCATGCGCGTTCTAGACGTGGGATGCGGAGTTGGCGGCCCGATGAAAAATATCGCTGAAAAGAGCGGTGCAACAATCGTTGGCGTTAACATCTGCGGCTACCAGATTAAAAAAGCTGAACAGTATATGAAAGAGAGCGGCCTGGATAAGACCTGCAGCTTCTACCATGGCACCTTCATGGACATTAAACTGCCCAGCAACTCTTTCGATGCGATCTACACCATTGAAGCCACTGTACACGCACCAGATAGAACTGCTTGCTACAAAGAGCTCTATAGACTCTTAAAACCAGGCGCTTTCTTTGCCGGATATGAGTACGCTCTCATGGATAACTTCGACAAGAACAATCCTGAGCACGTTGCTATCATCGAAGATATGGAACATGGCGGCGGCCTGCAAAAACTCACTTCAATGAACGAAGTCAAACAGACATTCATCGATGCGGGTTTTAAAGTTCTGATGTTTCAAGATGATTGCGTAGATGGACTTACTTGGACACTTCCTCTTGAAAAGGGTGTCAGAAGTTCAAAAACTGCAAGAGCTCTTACAAATGGAATGGTAAGACTGCTTGAACTGCTTAAAATTGCTCCTAAAGGATCAAGCAGCGTAAGCAGCTTCTTGAACCTCGGAGCCGATGCCTTCGTTCAAGCTGGCAAACGCAAGATCTTCACTCCGAACGTCTTCTTCTTAATGCAGAAGCCTGAATAAGTCTCAACCCACCTGTGGACCTTCTCTCTCAAGAGAAGGTCCACTTATTTTTTAATACAACAACTTTTCTTTTTTGGAGTGCGTGCGACTTGTCGCCGCTTTTCTCGAGATCGACCTGGCGATCTCTCTTTTTGAGAAACATCGTCAAGCCGATGTTGAGAAAAGCGGCGACAAGTCGCACGCACTCCAAAAAAGAAAATAGGCTTTGAGTGGGACTACAAAGTGCGGGCACTTGCTTGTTTTGAAAGAGAGGAGGTCCACTTTCCTACTGCTAAACTGGCGATTGAGAGGAGAAGAATCGCGGCTCCTAGACTCTTTCCTCCCGATAAAGAGAACTGACAGATCACCGTGCTCAAGATTGAACCTATCAGTCGATAGGATAGGCCTAGACTTGAAGATGCAGATCCCACGGCTCTTCCTGCAAAGGGAGCTAAGGCGCCCGCAGATGTCACTGGAAGGATAATTCCAATACTCAGATTGAAGAGAAAGAGAGCTGCAAAAAAGAAGAAGGTCGATGGCGCTGCAATTAAGAGGATTCCCGAAATAAGCTGGAGCATTAGCCCGATGCTCATCATCCGCGCAACACCCCACTTCACCACAGCGCGAGATGCAAAAAACGCTCCCAGCATGTAGCAGCCGATCATGTAGGCCGAATAGATTCCCACTTGAACGGGATCCTTCTTCTGGAAAATCTCAAGCAGAAAAAAAGGAAAGAGAGCGATGTAACCATACATGAGTCCATAGGTCATCGCATGGGCAAAGGTATTGCCCAGAAAAATAGGATGCTTAAATACCTGCCCCATCTGCGTAAAGATCTGTTTGAATGAGATCTTCTTTTTTTCAGACTCCTCAGATTTTTTTAATGCAAGGCGCGTCCACAGAAGAAGAAGCGCTCCAAGCCCTGCCGCGAGCCAGAAGTTACCCCTCCATGAGATGAGTGTAATCTGTCCACTGGACAGAATCGCAAGAATAGAAGCAAAGCCCACTCCCATCGCACCATAAGACTGCACCTGGGCCGATCGATCTGCGGGAAATAGATTTGATGCGATCGCCCTTGCAAGAACAGGCCCCACAGCACTTCCCATCCCCTGAAACATGCGGCAGATAAGCAGCGCGCTCATCTGCTCTGATAGCGCGCAGCCGCAGCTAGCCAGAATGTAGAGCAGAAGCCCCGAAAGAAGAACCCTTCTCTGCCCCAGCTGGTCAGAGAGCGGCCCCGACAAAAACTGACCGCACGCATTCCCTACGAGAAAGAGGCTAATTGTAAACTGAATTGAGGAGAGACCGGCCGAGAAGTGGTCTCCAATAAACGGCAGCGCTGGAGCACAGAGACTGGCAGAGATCACCCCAAGAGCCGCAACGATTGATAAAAAGACGATGCGATTCCAAAACATCCGACCTCCTCCAAATTTGATCGAATATTCTCAGAGAGTCTTTCTTAAATATCAACAACATCTCAAGTTATTAACAATCAATAACTTGTATAGTTAAAATAATAATTTGAATTAAAATATATAATATAGTATAATTTATTTTAACTTTTTTATTAAAAGGTGAATTATGACTCACAGATCAATATTAGGAAGAAGTCCAGATGCGGATGCAATTTATTCTCAATATTCGGAATATTATGCACTTTTAAATTCAGATATTCATCAAATAGATCAACTCCCCTTTACCATCTGGAACCAGCTCAATGTCCAAAACGACAGAAATGCAATTCTTTCGGCGCAGCAGGCTCTCACACAAATCTATCAACAGGACTGGAATAGCAGCACCGCAACACTCGCGATCTTCCAAAGCGATTGCGATCCTCTCCTAAAAACCGTTACGGCCAAATTCAACGATGCAATGAACAGTGGCTCGATTACTCAAAAGATCCAATTAGACTTTACCTCCGCACAATCTCTTGCCAGCAGCGCAGCAGCTTCTATCTCTCAAGATCAAGGCGCTCTTAACCATTTAGTAGAATTAAGAAATACCATTACAAGCTTGCAGCAGCAGATCAATAATCTTCCAGCGGGCCCCGTGCGCACGAAAGCTCAGAACGACTTGAATAAAGCCCAAGCAGATCTTGCTGTCTATGCAGCTGCTGTTGCTTCGGCTCAGCCTTCTATGAACGACCTACAGAGCCAGCTCAATGCGATTACCGCTTCAGGAGGCACCCTAGATCAGTTAAGCGCCCTTGCAGGAAAAACAGATCCTACTCAAGAGGACCTTAACCTGGCCAATGCTCTACTTGCAGTTGTTCAAAAGCTACAAACAGCTCTTACTTCATTTGAAGCCACTCTTCTCTCATCTGTAACGAGCAGCCTACTTAATGTCATTTCGGATATTCAGACTGTACGCATAGATATTCAGCCCACACCTCCTCCTCCAACTCCAGGAAAAATTGAGCACTCATGCTGGTATATCGACTGGACCTCGTGGGATATGCCGGTTCCTCAAGGAGTCGACACTGTTAACCTCTTCGTGGGAACGCTCATGATCGGACCCGATGGGAACCCGACAATTGGCGGTTTTGGCAACGTCTCCTTAGCTCAACTCGATGCATTTGTTCATGCCTGCGCAAATAATAATCCCCCTATTGCCGTGAAGGCTTCCATTGGCGGAGGCGGCGGAAGCTATGATAAGTGCTGGGATCTTCTTACTGAAGACAATGTCGATGCTTTTGCACAGGGACTTGCAGATTTTTGCCATACACATGGCCTTACTGGAATCGATTTTGATTATGAAGAGTATGGATCGCCAGAGCAAGAAGCTCTCGTAGGAACACTTATCAAGAAGTTTAAGGCGATAGACTCCAACTTGCAGGCGACCCTCTGCACAAATGCAGGATTCGGCTCTGGCTTTCCTTGGCAAGCAGTTATGAAAAACATCTTAGATGGAGCAGTGGACCAGACGACAGGAAAGTGTGGAGTAGACCGACTCTACATCATGTCCTATTACCAGCCTCTAGAACAGGAAGAGCCGTGGCTCCTCGGTTGGGCAGACTGGTTAAAACAGAATTACGGGTTCACCCCTGCTCAGGTTACTGTCGGATTGGATGACTTTGATGCCCACGCTTATGATATTGCTGCCTTTTCAAAATGGGCGGCAGGCCAGGGCTTCAGCACCGGATACTGGGCTTGGAATCCAGCTACTCCAGATGCGTCGAATCAGTCTGCCTTGAAGATCTTAAATAACTATCTTCCTCCTGTCGATATTAGCGCATGGGATGCATTCGTATTCTCTCTTGCTGTTCTTCTGGGACCAATCTCCTGGCTCATTGCTCTGATAAGTCTCATATTCAGCTCTGAAGAGAGCACATCAAGAGCGCAAGAGACTCAAGAGGCTTAATTGAAGAACTTGTGCTTAGTATCCGAGCAGAGCTCTTTGCTAGTAACGATCTGATATTTAAGCACATAAAACCTAATTCCCGGAACGAGAGACATCTCGTGATCATAAGGGGTAAAGATCCCATGTGTCTTATAAAAGTTCAGGATCTTTTCAATCCCTGACCTACGCAAAATAAGGGAGTGGGCTCTATGTCTGCTTCCAATCTTTACAAAATCCTCGCCCACCTCCCGATGCTCGAGCAGTCCCTTCAAATCGAAGGAGGGCATGTCGGGCCGCCACATCATAGGCAGCTGCTTAAGAAGATCTCTACTTTGATCGACATTGATAAAAGCATCGTAATCGGTATAGAGAATGTCCCACCCCTCTCTACCCACTAGCTGATCCAGCTTACCGATAAGATCGGACAACTTATGTGGATTATCGCGCACTGAGATATCATCCTCCATCACCCAGATCGTCTCATAGCCGGAGTTGTAGGCGTCCTGTAGCACCGACAAGTGGCTAAGAGTGCAACCAATTGCACCGCGCGAAGTCCAGATAGAGAAGAAGTTCTTTCCAACGCAGCTCTCGTCCAAATTGACAAAGTCGCATCTACCAGCGCCATCTGGAGGAAAATAGAAGACGCTCTCTCTTCCTCTCCACATCCATGGCAAAAAAGTGAGCCCTATCTCATTTAACGTTTGCGTTGAAAGGGCCCAGCCGTAAACAGCTGGGAAGCGCTGCGGATAAATTCCATACGGCGAAAGCTCTCTTTTGCAGTGCTCGAGCTTCTCAGGCCTCTGATCCAGATTGATCAAGTAGATCTGATCGATATTCTTAAAGTAGGAGCTTCCTGTTTTATGCCTAATTTTTTTATAGTGCGCTTCTATACCATCAGCATAGGCAGCATTTACACTTAGGACAAAAATAAGTATGAAATTTAAAAAGAACATCGGCACCCCCGATCGATTGGTTAGACTTGCCATTGCACTCCTTCTGCTTGTCTATGCCTACTGGAAGATGAGCTGGATCGCTCTCATCTTCTCCACATTTGTCTTCTTCGAATCCTTCATGAGCTGGTGTCTTCTCTATCAGATCCTAGGAAGATCCACCTGTCCCCTCAAGAAAAAGAAGTAGTTAATCTTCGAGCACCGGATAACCCTCAGGATCGCAATACCTCTTTCCTGCATCAAGAGCATGAATCTTCTGCATCTCCTCTTTAGTAAGAACAAAATCGAAGATGTCGATATTGTCTTTTAGATGCTTTGGCGAAGAGGCTTTTGGAATGGCGACGATATCCTGCTGCACCAGCCAGCGAAGGGCGACCTGTGATGCGCTCTTGCCGTGACTCTCCCCTATTTTTTGCAGTACAGGCTCCTCTACAAGAGCTCCTTTTCCAAGTGGACGGTAGGCTGTGATTGTAATCTTCTGCTTTTTGTAGGCGGCCACCAGCTCCCTTCTTTGAAGGTAGGGGTGCATTTCGATCTGATTGGTTAATATCGGAAGTTGATGGCGCATAAAAATTTCTAAGTGAGCGCGCACAAAATTGCTAACACCAATCTCTCTGACCAGTCCCAGTTCTTTAAATTCAAACATCGTTTTCAGCGATTCGGCGAGATCGACATCCGGATCTGGCCAGTGGATAAGAAGGAGATCGAGGTAGGGTGTTTTAAGCTCTTCGAGAAAGCGAGGGACAGCCTCTCTAATCTGCTTAGGTTCTAGCTTGTGAAGTGCCACCTTCGAAGTTAAAAATAGATCTTTTCTAGGAAAAGAGCGGATCGCCTTTCCAACTGCTTTGTGATTCTCATAGGCGTCAGCAGTATCGATGTGGCGGTAGCCCACCTCAAGCGCCTGCTCCACGACTTTCTCGCACTCTCTTCCTGAGAGCTGCCATGTACCTAAACCGACTAGTGGAATTCGAGAGCGTTTTTGAAGAGGAACCATAAACCATCACCCTTGAAGAAAACTCAAAAATTCTTCATAAGTTATCGAATTAACCGCATTTTCACAAGGAGACACTTCGATGAGAAATTCACTATCGCGAAAAGGAGCCATTCTGGGAATCTCGATGGCATGCCTATTTTTCAATGTTACATCTATTCAAGCAGGAGAACAGCCCGTGAAATTTACAGAACCCACTAAGCCGATCGCCTTTCAAGAAGGCAAGACCTACGAAGCCGTGATTCATACAACAAAGGGAGACATCACATGCGAGCTTAATTACAAAGCCGCTCCTCTCTCTGCTACCAACTTCATCCAACTCGCACAAGGCGGCTTCTACAACGGCCTCACCTTCCACCGTGTGGTTCCCAACTTCGTCGTTCAAGGTGGAGATCCAAAAGGAACAGGCTCTGGCGGCCCAGGATACACCATCCCCGCAGAGATCGGCCTTCAGCATACGCAAGGAGCACTCGCTTGGGCGCGCCTTCCAGACCAAGCTAATCCACAAAAAAGATCTAGCGGCTCCCAGTTCTACATCACCCTTGAAAAGGTGCCCTACCTAGATGGCGAGTACTCTGTCTTTGGAAAAACAATTGCCGGCATGGATGTTGTCAAAAAGATCCAGCAGGGCGACAAGATCAACAGCATCGACATCATCATCAAGTAACCTCTTCTTCCAGCAAGAGCTCCTCGCGAGCTCTTGCCTTTTTGAATTTTCTATCATTATTAATTAGCAGAAGAGACATGTCGGGTAGGCCAGGAGATAGGCCTTTGGCCTTCTCTCGGGGCCTCCCTGCGACCCTCTTGCGCTGCATCTCGCTTTGCCAAATCGCGTCCTCGGAGAAGGGGTGTACAGAGTACTACCCCGTTGGCGCGCTCGCCGCGCTCTCCTGCGGGTGCAATTTTGCTGTGCGATAT